>CAXSEK010000105.1:0-8453 GCA_964235625.1 uncultured Acetobacteraceae bacterium | reverse complement strand
TATCCCGAGAACTGGTTCCCCTTCGCCAGCTTCGCCGCCACCGACCCGATGACCGGCCAGACCGCCCGGTTGCTGCGCGGCGACGGTACCGACCCGCTGGTGATCGAGAGCAACACCTCCACCGAATATTGGCAGAAGGGTGCCAGCTTGATTCACACCGACCCGCAGGACGGCGCCGACCGTGCGCTGCCGGCGGGGATGCGCGCGTTCCTGGTCGCGGGCACGCAACATGGCGGACATTTCGGCGCGACGGCGAGCGCCGGGCCCTGCATTCTCGGCCGAAACCCGCATAGCGCTGGCCCGGCGTTGCGGGCGTTGCTAGTCGACCTGGAGGCGTGGGTGATGGACGGTACACCGCCACCCGCGAGCCTGGTGCCGCGGCGCGGGGACGATACGGCGGTGGATGCGGGCACCATTCGAATGCCGACGGTGCCGGGCGTGGACTGGGCGCACATCGCGAACCGGATCGGTCCGCCGGTGGACTGGGTCGATCCGCCATCCGACCTGTCGCGCAGCTATATAACGGCCGTGTCCGCCGTGGATGCGGACGGCAACGAGGTGGCCGGGCTGCGCCTGCCCGAGATCAGCGTGCCGCTGGGCACCTACACCGGCACCAACCAGTACCGGGACGCACCCGGCGAGCTATGCGACCGCGACGGCAGCTTCGTGCCCTTCGCCCGCGACGCTGCCACGCGCGCGAAGACCGGCGACCCACGGCCGAGCCTGATGGAACGCTATGGCTCGAAAACGGGCTATGTGGCGAAGGTCCAGCAGGCAGTGGACGCGCTGGTGGCGCAGCGGCTCCTGCTACCGGCTGATGCGACGGAGGCCGTGCGAGCGGCGGAGGCGACGGACCGGTTCGATTGACGGCGTGACAGTTGAAGGCGGACCTAAACCCGCCGGATCAGCCGTGCGCGGATCGTGCCCTCCAGCCGGCGTAACTCCGCGAGGCAGTCGTCGCAGCCGGTGTCGGTCGCCGTCTCCACCACCACGTAGCCCAGCTCGCCATCGGTCTGCAGGTACTGTCCGGCGATGTTCAGCCCGCGGGAGGAAAACACCAGATTCACCCTGCCCAGGATGCCGGGCACGTTCTGGTGGATGTGGATGTAGCGCGTCGACCGGGACCGGCCCGGCAGCTGAACCTGGGGGAAGTTCACCGCCCCCAGCGTGGACCCAGCGTCGCTGTAGTCGATCAGCTTGTGCGCCACCTCCGCCCCGATCCGCTCCTGCGCCTCGCCGGTGGAGCCGCCGATATGCGGGGTTAGGATCACGTTCGGCAGGCCCTGCAGCGGCGTCCGAAACGGCTCGCTGGCACCGGCCGGCTCGACGGGGAACACGTCCACCGCCGCCCCAAGCAAGTGCCCGGCGGCGAGCGCGTCGCGCAGCGCGTCCAGGTCGACCACGGTGCCGCGGCTGTTGTTGATCAGGTAGGCGCCGCGCTTCATCGTCGCGATCTGCGCGGCCCCCATCATCCCCGCCGTCTCGGCCGTCTCCGGCACGTGCAGGCTCACCACGTCGGACTGGCGCAATAGCTCGTCCAGGCTGGTGGTGGGCTCGGTGTTGCCGTGGCGCAACTTGTCAATCACGTCGTAATACACGACGCGCATGCCCATCGCTTCCGCCAGGGTGGACAGCTGGCTGCCGATCGAGCCGTAGCCGACGATGCCGAGCGTCTTGCCACGCACCTCGAAGCTGTTAGTGGCCGATTTGTCCCATATGCCGGCATGGGCCGCCGCCGAGCGGGGGGTGACCCGGCGCAACAACATGACCAGCTCGCCGATCACCAGCTCAGCCACGCTGCGGGTATTGGAGAACGGCGCGTTGAACACGGGGATGCCGCGGACTCGCGCCGCCGCCAGCTCGACCTGGTTAGTGCCGACGCTGAAGCATCCCACCACCATCAGCCGGTTGGCAGCGGCGAACACCTCGGCCGTGAGCTGGGTGCGGGACCGGATGCCCAGGATGTGCACGCCATGCACCGCGTCGATCAGCGCCGGGCCGTCGAGCGCCTTCGGCTGGCAGTCGATTTGCGCATAGCCGGCACGACGCAGCAGGGACACGGCATTCTCATGCACTCCCTCCAGGAGGAGGATACGGATCTTGTCCTTGCTCAGCGACAATGCGGCCATGGCGTCGGGGTCTCGGAAGTGAATGCAGGGCGTAGCGCCGGCGGGCAAGCGGGGCAACTTGCGGCTGCCATGCGTGCGGGGCACCGCCAAGCCTCGTCGCAAGCTTCAACAAACCGGGCCGCTTGGCGGGCGTTTCTGAACCGGGCACAATCTTGGCCCGGGAGGCGTGCGTGGCGAACAGCGACATCGTGACGACCGGATCCGCCGCGCCGAGTGAGCCGCCACTCCGCCTCGCCCCTACAGACCTGGTCGATCTCTCCCGCATGGAGCCGAACCGCCGCCAGCAGGTGGGCGTGATCGCGCAGAGCGTGCAAATTCGGGACAGCAACACCATCGCCACCTTCGGCGCCGGGCCGCAGCGCAAGCTCTCGGGCTTCCTGGACCAGCTGCTCGCCGGCACCCGCGCCGAGGACGTGGGCCTGGCGGGCGAACTGGTTACCGAACTGGCCACCGACATCAAGGCGCTGGACCTGCCCGCGGTGAAGCGGGAGGTGGATGGCAAGCGCTCCCTGCTCGCCAGCCTGCCGCTGGTCGGGAAATACTACTCCGCCCTGCGCCGTTTCCGGGAAATGCAGAGGACGGTCGTCGAACATTTGGCTGCCATCGAGCGCAAGGCCGAGACCCACCTGGGCAAGCTGAAGGCCAGCAACGCCGGGCTGGACCGGCTGCTGGACGCGACCGAGGACAATCTGCGCGAACTCGAGGCCTGGGTCGCTGGCGGTCAGCAGGCCCTGGCGCGCATGAAGGCCGAGCTGGAAGCCGAACGCGCCGCCCTCGCCGCCGTGCACGACCCGGTGGCATTGGCCAAGCTGCGCGACATGGCCGAGCAGATCGACGCGTTCGAGACCCGGCTGGTCCGCATGCACGTGGCGTTCACCCGCGGCGTGCTGTCCATCCCGCAGGTCCGCATCGCGCAGCAGGCAGGGCGGATCGAAATCCAGAACACGCTCGACACCATCCTGTTCGACTTGCCGGACCTGAAATCGGCCATCGTGCGCGTCGCCGCCCTGCACCAGATCAGCCGCGCGGGGGACGCCACCGCCGCCCGCCGCAAGATCGGCCAGGAGCTGCAGCAGATCGGCATCGACGCGCTGGACCAGGCCTATACCAAGGCGAAGCAGACCCAGGGCGACATGGGCACCGACGTCGAGCAGCTAGGCCGAGTCAGCGACAAGATCCTCGCCACATTGAACAAAGGCACCGAGATCGACCGGGAGAACCGCGCCCGGCGAGAGCAGGCGGTGCAACAATTGGGCGAGGTCCGCCTGCGCTTGATGGAGGGCCTCCGCGGCCAGGCCGAGCAGATGCGGCAACCCCAGGGGACGCCCTTTCGATGAACTTCACGATCGAGACGTTCCTCAACCAATATCTGTCGCCCGGCGCTACGCGGGCGGACGCGGTGTTCACCCTTGCGGCCCAGGGCGGAGCGGCCACCGGGCCAGTCCAGCGCGTGGTCGGGCTGATTGCGGACAAGTCCGGCTCCATGTCCGGCGAGAAGATGGAGGCGCTGAAGCACGCACTGCGCGTCGCGGTCGACCAGATGGACGCGGTTACCGAAGCGTTCGTGATCGCGTTCGATCTCCAGCCCCGCCTGGTGCTGGGCATCACGCGCATGGACGAGGCAGGCCGCCGCGCCGCCCACGCGGCGATCCAGCGTATGGAGGCGGCGGGCGGCACCGTCATGTCCGCCGCCCTGTCCATGGCCCGCTCGGTGTTCCAGGAGCGGCCCGGCGCGCTCTGCCAGGCGATCATGCTGACCGACGGGCAGAACGACCTGTCGGACCGGGCGGCCCTGGCGAGGGCGTTGCAGGACTGTGCCGGCGTGTTCCAGGCGGATTGCCGCGGTGTCGGCACCGACTGGTCCCCGGCGCAGCTGCGGGAGATCGCCGGGCACCTGCTCGGCACGGTGGCGCTGGTCGCCAACCCGGCCCAGCTCGCGCAGGATTTCCGCGACACCCTGGCCGCCGCCATGGGCAAGTCGGTGGCCGATGTGCGGCTGCGGCTGTGGATGCCGAAGAACGCCCGCCTGGTCGCGATCAAGCAGGCCTTCCCCACCGAGATCGACCTCACCGGCAAGCTGGTCCCGGTGGACGCCCGCGTGGTGGACGTGCCGCTTGGCGCCTGGGGCGAGGGCACGCAGGACTATTTCGCCACCTTCGACGTGACGCCGTTGGCCGTCGGCGAGCAGATGCTGGTGTGCCGCCCGAGCCTGGTCTGGCGGGACCCGGCGGGTGGCGAGGCCAGCGCCCCCGGCGGCAATGTCACCGTCACCTGGAGCCAGGATTCGGGGCTGACCACCCGCATCGACGTCCAGGTGGCGCATTACAGCGGCCAGGCGGACAAGGCGCGCGCCATCCAGGACGGGCTCGAGGCCATGGAGCGCCACGACGAGGCCACCGCCACGCTGCATCTCGGCCGCGCCCTGCATCTGGCGGAACAGTCGGGGGACGCCGAGACCACGCGGCGGCTGCGCGAGGTGGTGCAGTCCGATGCGGGCGGCACCCTGCGGCTGCGGCGCAGCGCCGAGAAAGTGGCCGTCATGGACCTGGACGTCGCCTCCACCCGCACCGTGCGTGCCAAGCGGGACTGATGGACCAATTCCAAAGCCGTAGGATGGGATGCGCTTTGGCATCCCACCAACCCACACACGACGGTGGGGTGCCAAAGGGCACCCCACCGTACAAGTTTCGGCGTCGATCCTGGCCATGATGACCTCCTGCCCGAAATGCGGCGTCAACTCCACCGATCCGGAGTTCTGCTCCGAGTGTGGCGCTGCCCTCGGGTCGGCACCCGAAGCCGCGGCGGAGACCGTGCCCGGGGCACCCGAAACCTGCCCGGTGTGCGGCGAGCCCCGGCCTGGTCCGTTCGCCCGCTTCTGCGACAACTGCCGCTACGACTTCACGGCCAAGCAGCCCTTCTCCGCCGCGCCCCCACTGCAGCCCGCCGCGCCGGCACCGCCCGAGCCCCCGGCCGCGATCCCCGGCCACTGGGACCTGCACGCCTCCGTGGACCTCACGCTGCGCCGCCCGGAGGACCCGATGCCGGCCGACACGCGAGACCGTATCTTTCCGCTCGACCTCTCCGACCACCTGATCGGACGGCGCTCCGACAAGCAGGACATCCATCCCGAGATCGTCATCGACGACCCCGGCATCTCCCGCCGCCACGCGCGCATCCTGCGGGCGGCGGACGGCACGCTCAGCTTGCTGGACCTCGGCTCGATGAATGGCACGAAGCTCGACGGCCGGGCGGTCGAGCCGAACGTTCCGGCGACGCTAGCCGGTGGCAGCCAAGTCACCCTGGGCTGCTGGACGCGGCTCGTCGTGCAGCCGCGCTGATGTTGGATGGTTTAAGCGCACCGGGCCGGGCCAGGATCTCGACACCGGGTTGGGTGGTGCGCGCGGCCGGGGTCATCGTGCTACTGGCCGTGCTGGCCGCGGCCGCCGTACTATGGGCGGCCAGCGGCATTCAAGATGCCGCTGGCACGATCGGGCGGGACGCCGAACCATCGGTGGCTCTGGCGTTACGCATCACGGCAACACTGGCGGACATGAACGCGGCTGCGGTCGGCGACTCGCTGACCGAGAACGGCGCAGCTTCGGGCACGTCGCGCGCCTTCCGCGACGGCGAGGCCGCGCTGTCGGCGGACCTGGTCCAGGCCGCCCGCAACATCACCTATGGCCGCGCCGAAGCCGATCCGTTGGAACGGCTGCAAGCCACGCTGCTCGGGTATGAGGAGGCGGTGGTCGAGAGCCGCTACCTTGGCGGCACGGACGCGCTGATCACGTCGCGCCGGGTGCAATGGGCGAGCCGGGTGAACCGCGATGTCGCCGCGCCGGCGGCACAGGCCCTGGCGGACGCAAATGCGACGGTGCTGGAAGACCGCTGGAGCGCTTACCAGGCACGTTGGCTGCCGGGCTTGGCGATCGGGGTCGCTGCCCTGGTACTGCTGGCGACCGTGCTCGTGGCTGTGCAACTCTGGCTGCTGCGGCAGACGCGGCGCTTGGTCAACCTGCCGCTCGCCGCCGCGACCGCACTTTGTGCTGCCGCCGCGGTCTGGTTCGCTGGCCAGGCGGTCTCCGCTCATGGAACGCTGCGCGCCGCCAAGCAGGACGCCTATGACAGCTTGTTCGTGCTGTTCGAGGCCAGAACCGCCGTGAACGCCCTCCGTGCCGACACGTCGCTCTGGCTGTTGGACCCTGCGGCGCGAACCGAAGTCCAAGCCCGCATCGTGCACTCGGAACAGGCGCTGATCGGCCCGGCCGGCCAGGACCGGGTCCAAGCCCGCGCCTTGACCAGCAACATGCTGGCCGCGCTGCAGACCGAGGAGGATGGCGACGCTGCACACGCCCTCACCCAAGTGCCCAAGACGGCCGGCCTGCTCGGCGCCGAACTCGCCAACGTTACCTTCGGCGTGCCTGAGCGCGAGGCCGCCACCGCCTCGGTCACCCGCCTGTTCGTCGCCATCGATGAGGTGCGTGCGGTCCTGACGCAGGCCATCCAGGACCGCGCCGGTGCTATCGCACGCTGGACCGACGAGCGACCCGGCGGCGGCGTTACTACCTTCATCTCCGTGCAAGCTGCGCTGGACCGGACGATCGCGGTGAACCAGTCCGAGTTCGATCGCGACACGACCGAGATCCTGGCCAGCGCCGCGCGGATCGCCCCGGTGACGCTGGCCGCCCTGGCTTTGGTCGTGCTGCTGTCGGCTGGCGGCCTGTGGTTGCGCTTGCGCGAGTACCGCTGATGACACCGGCGCTGGAGACGGTGGACGCCGCGCTGGCCACCTGGCGCGACCGCCTGGCCGCCGCCAGCCGCAACGTGTCCGAATTGGGCGAACTGCCGGAATACGGCGTCGCCAGACAGGCTGCCAAAGGCATTGGGCGGGTAGCAGACGAGGCGCGGGCCCTGGTCGCTACCATGGACGAGCTGTGGCAGGGCGTGCTGCTGATTGGTTCGGCGCTGGACCGGGCGGAGGCAGCACGTAGCCGCGGCTCCCGCCTGTGGCGCGGGGAGGAGGCGGCCACCGAGGCGATGGCCATCCTGCAAGGCCCGTCGGTGCAGGTGGATCTGTCGGACACCCCTGTGCTGCACCGCCGCCTGCTGGCCGGGCCGCGCGCCACCGCCACCGTCTCGCCGGAGACGCTGCTGCAGACGATGGAGGTCGCGTTCGACCGCGCCCGCGAGCAGCTGGAGCGCATCACCGAGGCGACGCGGCGGGCGGATGCGTTGCAGACCCGGCTCGCCGCCGCGGTCGCGACCCTGCCCCCTGGGCCGTTCGCCGCCCGATTGGCAGAGGCTGTCCGGCCCGACCGGCTTGACCGGCTGGAGGCGCTCGAGGCCCTGCGCCCGGCCGTGGAGGCAGCTGCCGCCGAGTTCGAGCAGGGCCGCGCCGGGCTGGCCGCCGCCCGCTCGGCCTTGGCGTCGCTGGTGGAGGCGGATGCGAGGGCGCGCGACGAGGCGGACCGATGCCGGGCGGCCGTGGCCACGGTCCTGCCGCCCGCCACGGCTGAACTACCGGAACTCACCGCCTGGCTTGGGCGGTTGGAGCAGACGCTGGCCGCCGGCCGGTTGCAGGCCTGTGCGATCGGGCTCGCCAACTGGCTGGCGCTGCATGACCGGGCGGCGGCCGAAACCGCCTCCCTCGCCAGTGCCGCGACTGCTGCGCTGACCCGGCGGGACGAGCTTCGCGCCCGGCTGGGAGGGCTGCGCGCCAAGCACCGCGCCCGCCCCGCGCCTCAGGCGGACCTGCTCGCTACCGCTGCGAAGGTCGCCGTCGAACACGATCCGGTCTACCTCGACTATGCCGCGGCGGCTTTGAACGCTTATCAGGTGGCCCTCGCCGGCCCGCCGCCCGCCCCCTGAACGGAGCTGCCCATGGCACGCGCCTGCACCGACCCAAGCTGCCCAGGCCAGTTCGACGGTGGATTTTGCGACACCTGCGGCCGGGCCGAACCCGCCAGCGTGCCTGCCACCACGCCCAGCCCGGCCAGCGCCGCATCGAGCGCCGCCCCCACTGCGCGGGAGGGCGGCTACGGCCGGGTCACCGGACGGCTCACCGGGGCGCGGCGGCCCGCCCCGGCCAGGGGCACCGCGACCGGCACCACACCCAGCACCAGCACTGCGACCACCGGGTCCGGCAGCACCCGTACGCGCAGCACCCGCGGCAGCAGCAGCCGGCGGCGGGCGCTGGGCGGCGGTCTGGTGAAGATGCCGGTCGAGCCGTCGATGGATCCGCTCGCCCTGGTGATGGCCGACACGCGCATCCCGGATAGCAAGGTGGTCTGCCCGGGCTGCGGCCACCGGGTGAACCCGGACAAGCGG
>CAXSEK010000104.1:0-8497 GCA_964235625.1 uncultured Acetobacteraceae bacterium | reverse complement strand
GAGCTGTTCACCACGATGAGCGTGCGGGAGAACCTCTATCTCGGCGGCGGCCACCTGCCCGCGGCGGAGCGCGCGCGCAAGCTCGAGTGGCTGTTCGACCTGTTCCCAATCCTGAAATCCCGCGCCACCCAGGCCGCCGGCAAGATGAGCGGCGGCGAGCAGCAGATGCTGGCCATCGCCCGCGCCCTGATGATGCAGCCCCGCCTGCTGATCCTGGACGAGCCCACCCTCGGCCTCGCCCCGGTGATCCTGGAACAGCTCAGCCACGCGCTCGAGAAGCTGCGCAACACCACCCCGATCACCGTCCTGCTCGGCGAGCAGAACGTGACTTTCGCGCTCCCCCACGCCGACCGCGTCTACGTGCTGGAACACGCCCGCATCATCTGGGAAGGCGACCCGGCCCGCTTTGCGCAAGAGGCGGGGAAGGACTTCCTATGATCCTGCGCGCACTGATAGCCGCAGTGTTGCTGGCGGGATTGGTTGGTTGCCAGCCGGTGAAAGGCCCGAGCGAGAGCGGGTTGCCAGTGTACTACGCCCCGACGACGATCAGCAGCGGCAACGGAATCGTTTACCCGCAGCCGTAGCTCAGCGCTGCTCCCTCTCCCTCTTCTGGGAGAGCGCCGGGGTGAGGGAGCTTGGGATCCCATGACAGCCGGATAGGTCGTGCGCGGCCGGCCCTCACCCCGGGCCCTCGCCCGTGAAGAACGGGAGAAGGAAAAGATGGCCACAGCCTCACCCCATCCCCGCCGCCAAGAACGGAAAGTGGCACCGCGCCCACCGTCCAGCCTCCACCTCCGCCAGCACCGGCATCTCCGACCGGCAAACCGCCTGCACCGCCGGGCACCGCGTATGGAACCGGCAACCGGCAGGCGGGTGCGCCGGGCTCGGCGCGTCCCCCCGCAGCACCACCGGCTCCCGCCGTCGCGCCGGGTCCACCGCCGGATTGGCACTCAGCAGCGCCGCCGTGTACGGATGCGCCGGGCGGGCGAACACCGCCGCGCTGCCGCCCGCTTCCACGACCTGGCCCAGATACATCACCGCCATCCGCCGCGTCACCCGGCGGATCACCGGCAGATTATGGCTGACGATCAGCAGCGCCAGCCCGCGCGAGTCCTGCAACGCCAGCAGCAGGTTCAGCACCTCGCCCTGCACCGACCCGTCCAGCCCCGCCGTCGGCTCGTCCGCCACCAGCACCGCCGGGTCCAGGATCAGCGCACGCGCCATCGCCACCCGGCGCGCCTGCCCGCCGCTGATCTCGTGCGGATACTTCCCCAGGATGCTCGCGGGCAAACGCAACTGCTCCAGCAACGCCTCCATCGCCGCCCACCCCGCGGCGAACGGCAGGCCGTGGATGCGGATCGGCTCGGCCAGCAACGCGCGCAGCCGCATCCGGGGGGACAGCGAGGACGCCGCGTCCTGCAGCAGCAGCTGCGTCCGCCGCCGCAGCGCCCGCGCCGGCCACGCCGCCAGCGCCGTGCCATCAAGGCTCACCTGCCCGGCGGACACCGGTTGCAGCCCGAGCATCGCCCGGCACAGCGTCGTCTTGCCGGACCCGCTCTCCCCCACCAACCCCACCAACTCGCCCGCGCCCAGCGACAGCGACACCCCCGCCAGCACCTCCATCGCCCCGAACCGGACACGCACATCCCGCGCGGCGAGCAACGCCTCAGGCATCCGGCACCAAAAGGCACGCCGCACGGTGGCCCGGCACCTTCTCCACCAGGGGTGGCGTCACCATCCGGCACCGCTCCTCGACCCGGGGGCAGCGCGCGGCGAAGATGCATCCGCTCACCGCGGCCGCCGGGCTCGGCACGCTGCCGGGGATGAACCGGAGCGGCCCTACCCCCTCCGGGTCGATCTCGCAGCCGAGTAGCGCCTGGGTGTAGGGATGCTTAGGATCGCCTGTCACCGCGGTGGCCGGCCCCGTCTCCACCACCGTGCCGCCGTACAGCACGCACACCTCGTCACACAGCTGCGCCACCAGGCCGAGGTGGTGCGAGATGAACACGATGCCGCCCGCCAGGTCCCGCCGCAGATCGCTGAACAGGGCGGCGATCTGCGCCTCCACCGTCGCGTCCAGCGCCGTGGTAGGCTCGTCCGCCACCAGCAGCAGCGGCTCGGCCAGCAACGCCATCGCGATCGCGACCCGCTGCCGCATCCCGCCGGACAGCTGGTGCGGGTAGGCCGCCATCCGCGCCGCCAGGTCCGCGATCCCCACCCGGTGCAGCATGCGCTCCCCCACTGCCCGCGCCTGCCGCCGGGTCAGTTCGGGATGGCGCCGCCGGGCCACGTCGACCAGGTGGGTGCCGATGGTGAACAGCGGGTTCAGCGCCGTCATCGGGTCCTGCGCGATCATCGCCAGCTCCCGCCCCCGCAGGCGCTGCATCGCCCGGGCGTCCGCCGCCAGCAGGTCCTGCCCGCCGAACCCGATCCGCCCCTCGGCCGCCAGCCCCGGTCCCAGCATCCCCATCAACGCCGCCCCGAGCGTCGATTTGCCGCTTCCACTCTCCCCCACCACGCCAAGGATGCCGCCTTGCGGCACCTCCAGGCTCACCCGGCGCAGGATCGTGGCCGCCCCGGCCCGCACCGTCAGCCCCTCGATGCTGGCGAGCGCCGTCACGTATGCGGGCGGAAGCGGGGGTCCACGGCGTCCCGCAGCGCCTCCCCGAACAGGGTGAAGCCCAGCGTCGCCAGCCCCAGCGCCCCGCTCGCCGTCAGCACCGGCCACAGGCTGTCGGACAAATAGCTGTAGCCGTCGTTGATCAGCGTCCCCAGGCTGGCCAGCGGCGGGCGGACCCCCAGGCCCACGAAGCTCAGCCCCGCCTCGATCGTGACCACGCCCGGGATGTCCATGCTGGCCAGCACCATCAGCGGCCCGGCGATGTTCGGCAGCAAATGGCGCAGCACGATGCGCAGGGCGGAGGCGCCCAGGATCCGCTCGGCGTCCAGGTACGGCGCGTTCTTGGGCTGCAGCACCTGCGCGCGCGCGACCCGGCCGAATTGCGGCACCAGCGTCGCCGCCACCACCAGCACCAGCGTGGGCAGCGACGGCCCGAAGATGGCCACCACCGCCAGCGCCAGGATCAGGCTGGGGAACGCCGCCACGATGTCGAACACCACCAGCAGCCCCCGCTCCAGCCAGCCGCCCGCCAGCCCGGCGGCCACGCCCAGGGTCACGCCGATCGCCATCGCCAGCGTGATCGCCGCCAGCGCCACCAGGGCGGCGACCTGCGTGCCATAGATCAGCCGGCTCAGCAGGTCCCGCCCGACCTGGTCTGTGCCCAACCAATGCGCGCCGTCCGGGCCGCTGAACCGGTTCAGCACGTCCAGCGCCTCCGGGTCGTAGGGCGCCAGCAGCGGCGCCGCCACGGCGCACAGCAGCACGAGCGCCACCAGCAACAGGCCGATGCGGCCGGACCAGCTGCGCATCATCGCGGCCGGCGCTCCCGCCGCAGCCGCGGGTCGATCGCGGCGTAGGACAGGTCCACCACCAGGTTGGTCAGCACGAACAGCAGCACCACCACGAACACCGCCCCCTGCAGCACGGGGTAGTTGCGCGTGTTGATCGCGTCCAGCACCAGGCGGCCCAGGCCGGGCCGGGCGAACACCACCTCCACCAGCACCGCACCCCCCAGCAGCCGCCCCACCCCCAGGCCGAGCACGGCGAGCGTCGGGATCACCGCGTTCTTCAGCGCGTATTTTCCGACGACCAGCCGCCCGGAAAGCCCGAACGCGCGCGAGGTCCGGATATATGGCTCGCCCAGCACCTCGAGCATCGAGGACCGGGTAAGCCGCGCGATGTAGCCCACCCACCCGGCGGCGAGCGCCGCCACCGGCAGCACCAGCGCGCCGGCGCCGCCCTCCTCACCCGCCAGCACGGGAAACCAGTCGAGCCCCGTGGAGAACAGCAGCAACAGCCCGATCGCGACCACGAACGACGGAATAGCGACGAATGCGATGCTGACGGCGGCCAGCGCCTGGTCGAACAGCGACCCAGGGCGCAGCGCCGCCAGGCAACCCGCCGGGATGCCGAGCAGGATGGCAAGCGCGATCGACGCGCCGGTCAGGATCAGCGTGGCGGGCAGGGCGGCCGCCACCAAGGCCGTGACCGGCCGCCCGCTGATCACGTCTCGCCCGAGGTCACCCTGCACCAGTGCCGCGAAGAACCGCAGCAACCGGACCGGCACCGGCTGGTCCAGCCCCATCTGCGCCACGAACTGCCGCGCATACTCCGGGCTCGCCTGCGGCCCGAGCAGCGTATCCGCCGGGTTGCCGGGAACGACGGCGGAGAGCGTGAACAGCAGCAGCATGGCGCCGACGAGCGTGGCTGCGGTCGTGAGTGCGCGGGTGGCGAGCCAGGTCATCGCAGACCCTTACTCAAGCGTGCCACTCGCCTAAGACGATGCGCTAAAGCCGTTCACCGTCTGGAATACGCTCAGCCCCTCAAGCGGAAGATGCTCGGGACCCGAGATGCGGACCAGCTCCCCGTCTCGCGCCTGATAAAGCGTATGGCGGGCGCCGGATGGACGGATCTGCACCAAACCCCAAAGCCGTAGCCGGGCACGGAAGCCGGCGGGCGTCAGTTGCTCAGGCTGCGACGGACTCGACTCGGGCATGCAGCATCCGTACACCAAAACCATTTGCCGGCGAAACGTGATCGATGTGTTCGACCTTGACCGCAGACCGACCCATCGCCTCCAACATGTCCCGCACAGCGTCGTCGATCTCGGCTTCGAACTGCTCGACCGTGTTGGCAGCGTGGGAAAACCCGGGAAGGTCGGGGCTGGTGCCGAGCAGCATTCCACTCGTGTGGCGCAGAACCTCGATCCGAATGACGTCGGGCAACCGCACTGATGTTTGCATGATGGCTATTATGCACACCAGAACCAGCGGTTCAATTCTCGCAGCGTGCTACGCCAACCCGAACTGCGACAACTGCCAATCGCTTCCCGTCGGCATGATCGCCGGCTTCAGCCATGCCTTGGCCGCGAACAGGTCCACGTCATACGTCAGCCAGATGAACGCGCCCGATGCCGCCATCAGCTGCTGGCACTGCACGATCAGCGCCGCGCGCTTCGCCGCGTCCAATTCCGTCCCGGCCGCGGCGTTTAGCCGGTCGAACTCCGGCGACCGCCAGCGTGACCAGTTCCAGCTGCCGACCTGGCCCGACGTGAACCACTGCGTGTCGAAGTTCGGGTCCAGCTTGCCATTGAACCGCATCAGCACGAGGTCGAGCTCCTTGCCTGCCTCGCCCTTGCCCGCCGACCAGTAGGTGCCGCCGTCGCGCACATCCAGCTGCAGCGCCACCCCCGCCTGCTTCAGCTGCGCCTGCGCCACCAGCCCCATGGTCTGGAACGCCGGCGTGTTCAGCAGCGTAAGCTTCAGCGTCAGGTTCGGCACGCCGGCCGCCGCCAGCAACGCGCGGGCGCCGGCCACGTCCTGCTTGGGGGCCGGCGCGTCCGCCCAGTGGCCCAGCACCTGCGGCTGGATCAGCGCGCGGGCAACCGGGGCCAGCCCGTTATAGCCCGCCAGCACGATCTGGTTCACGTCCAGCGCCATCGCGATCGCCTGCCGCACCCGCGGATCGTCGAGCGGCTTCTTCTCCACGTTCAGCGAGAGCCAGATGAAGCGCAGCCCCGGCGCCTGCGTGATGGCCGTGCCGGGTGCGTTGCGCATCGTGCCGACCGTGGACGGCGTGAGCTGGGTGAAATCCAGCTCCCCCGCCCGGAACGCCAACTCGGCGGTCTTGGCGTCCGGCACGATCCGCGCCGTAATGCGCTGCCAGGCCGGCTTATGCGGCCCGGCGTAGTCCGGATTCGGCTCCAGCACCGCCTGCCGCTGCGGGTCGATGCTGGCCAGGCGGTAGGGGCCGGAGCCAACCGGCGCCAGCGCCGTGGCATCCCCCAGCTTCTCCCACGCCGCCCGGCTGACGATGCAGCCCGAGCCGTCCGGCAGCCCGATCGTCCACAAATACGCAGTCGGCTGCTTCATCACGATCCGGCCGGTCAGCGCGCCCGTCACGTCCACCTGGTCCAAATTCGCCCAGTCGGACTGGTAGGGCGATTCCTTTCGCCCGCGCGCAATGCGTTCGAAGGAGTATTTCACGTCCTCCGCCGTCATCGTGCCATAGCCGCCAGTGAACACCTGGCCGGGGCGCAGGGTGAACTCCACCACCGTGTCGCTGACCTGCTTGATGCTGGCCGCCGCATCCAGCTCCCAGTCGATGCTGCCGGGCTTGAAGCGGACCAGCTTCTGGTAGAGAGCCCACATCACGCTCCCGTCCTCCGGGCTCGGCCGGAACGCCGGGTCCAGGTTGGACAGCGCCTGGTCCAGCCGCACCGTGAACCCGGTATGGGCCGGCTGGGCACGGGCGGGCAGGGCGAACAGGGCGGGCGCGGCCAGGAAAGTGCGGCGGTCGATCATGCCGGAACCCTGGCGCGCGAACGGCCGCGGCACAACTCTCCGCCTGCGGAAAGCGCACTGGCCTGTCTGGAGGTCTTTTCCCTCTCCCGTCCTTCACGGGAGAGGGCCGGGGTGAGGCAGCTTGGGATCCCGCGAAAGCCGGACACTATGCGCGCGCTAGGCCCTCACCCCGACCCTCTCCCGTGTAGAACGGGAGAGGGAGCAGGCAGATCCGATGGCTTCTATCTCCTACCGACAGGCCGCCTCCAGCTCCGGCAGCGCCATCGGCGCGCCCTCCTGGATGTCGCTGAACGTCGTGAACTGCGCCAGGTAGTGCCGGTGCGCCCGCTCCCACGCCTCGTCGTCCGGCGCACCCCATAGCCGGCGGTAGTCGGGCGAGCTCGGATACGGATACAGCGGCACGGGGTCGTTCGCCCAAACCCCCGCCTCCTGCAGCCGCGCCCGCCAGGAGCGCACCAGCGCCTCCTCGTCCGCCGCCGTCTCGATCAGGTTGGCCTGCACGAACGGCACGTGCTGCCGGGCACAGATCAGCCGGTCCGCCAGCTCGTCCGTCGTCATCTTGCAGCGCTTGTCCAACGCCGCACGGCCGTCCACCGTGAGACTCTCCACTCCCGCCTCGATCGAGACGCAACCGGCGCGGCCCAGCAGCGCCAGCAGCTCGGGCTTCCACAAATCGATTCGGGTCTGGATGCCGAACTGCACCGGGCGGCCGACCAACGCCTCCAGCAGGTCGGCGCGCGGCAGGAAGATCTCGTCGATGAAATACAGATAGGTGACACCCTGCGCCATCAGCGCGTCGATCTCGGCCAGCAGCGGCACCAGCTCCCGCTTGCGGTAGACGTCGCGGAAATCGATCTTGGCGCAGAACGTGCAGTGATACGGGCAGCCGCGGGACGCCTCCACCTCGGCACCCGGCCCCTCGGGGCGGCGGTCGAAGCGATGATGATGATGCGCGTGGCGCCGCACCCACGCATCCGGCCAGTGCAGCGCCGGCAGGGTCGTGAACCGCGTGCTCTGCGGCCCGCCGGCCTGGCGCAGCCCGCCCGCCTCCAGCACCGCGGTCCCCGGCACGGCGCCAGGCTGCCCGCCCTCGGCCAGTGCCAGCACCGCCTCCTCGCACTCGCCCAGCACCAGGGCGTCGCAGCCGAGCTTGCGCAGCGCAGGACCCGGCGTGGAGGAGCCATGTGGTCCCACCGCCACCGTCAACCCGCCGCGCCGCCCGATCGCGTCCAGCGTCGCCCGCGGCACGCGCAGCTCCGGCTGGGCGCAACGCCAGAACAGGTAGGAGGGTGCGGTCGTCACCACCGTCATCGCCGGGCCGAACGCAGCGACCGCTTCCGCCAGCTCGGCATCCGTGCGCCCTTCCAGATGGCCGTCCAGCAGCAGCACCTCGTGCCCGGCCGCCTCCAGCAGCACCCGGCAGCAGCCGAGTTCCAACGGCAGATGCGGCTCGCGGCAGCCGAAATAGATGCTGCCGGCAAAGTCCCAGGGCGGGTTGACCAGGGCAACCCTCATGCGTCCGCCGCCGCTTCCGCCAAGGCGGACCGGTCCGCCGCCAGCCAGCGCGCCAGCCGCCCCAAGCCGTCCCGCCAGCCCACCGCCACCGGCAGGTCCAGCGCTGCACGCACCTTGCGGGTGTCAGCCACGAAATACCGCTGGTCCCCAGGCCGCCAATCGTCGAACCGCACGTCCGGCCGCCGCCCGGTGGCGGCCTCGATCGCCCCGAGCACGTCCAGCAGCGTCACCGCATTGGCCGGGCCACCGCCCAGGTTGAACGCCTGGCCGGATACGGCACCGATCCGGGCAGAGGCGCGGACATACGCCTCCACCGCGTCGTCCACGAACAGCACGTCCCGCACCTGGCGGCCATCGCCGAAGATGCTGACCGGCCGGCCGTCCATCACGGAAATCAGGAAGTGTGCCAGCCAGCCCTGGTCCTCCGTGCCCATCTGCAGCGGGCCGTAGATGCAGCTCATCCGCAGCACGCACGCGGGCAGGCCGAAGGAGCGCGCATAATCCAGCACATCCTGGTCGGCCGCCCCCTTGGAGCAGCCATAAGGAGTGTAGAAGTCGA
>CAXSEK010000103.1:0-8509 GCA_964235625.1 uncultured Acetobacteraceae bacterium | reverse complement strand
CGGGCTGTTGCCGGAGCCCGAGGACGGGGCAGGAACCGCGGCCGGGGTCGCGGTGGAACCGCCGGGAGGGCCGCCGGCGCCGCCGGGCCCGGGTGCCGCCGGCGCCGGGTTGACGGGCTGGCCGGCGCGCACGCGCTGGATGCCGTCCGACACGATCACCTCGCCCTGCTTCAGCCCGGCCGACACGGTGACGAGCGGGCCGGAGGCCTGGCCGGCCGTGATCCGCCGCTGCTCCGCCCGGTTGCCCGCCCCGACCACGTAGACGTAGCTGCCCTGCTGGTCCGACAGCACGGCCGCCTGCGGGATCGCCAGGGTCTGGATCGGCTGCACGCCTTGCAGCGATACCGTGACAAACTCGCCATCCGTCAGCTCCCGGTCTCCCTGGCTGCCGAGCGTGGCGCCGGGAAACAACGGGTTGGCGACAACGCCGCGCAGATTGATCGTGTCCGTGTTGGCCGAGACGAACGGGTCGATATAGTCGATGTGACCGTCCGACGCGTAGCTCTTGCCGTTCGGCAACTTGAGCTTGATGACGACGGCGGAGGTGCCCTTCCCGACGTAGCGGTCCCGCAGCTCGAGCGCGGTGCGCACGGCGACCGGGAAATACACGTACATCGGATCCTGGCTGACGATCGTGGTCAGCGTACCGCTGGACGGGCCGACCACGTTGCCGATGGTGACCGAGGTGCGGCCGATCTTGCCCGCGATCGGCGAGATGATGTCGGTGTAGCCAAGGTTGATCTGCGACGTCTGCAGGTTGGCCTGCGCCGCCAGCAACAACGCCGCGTTCGATCGTTGGGAGGCCGTCGCGTCATCCACCGTGGAGCGCTGGCCGGCCGGCGTGCTCAGCAGCGTCTGTGCCCGGCCGAGGGTGATGGAGGCGTTTGCCAACTGCGCGTTCGCCTGCGCCACGGCGGCCGTCTTGGCCTGCACGTCCGCCTCGAACGGCGGCTTCTCGATCTGATACAGCAGGTCCCCCGGCTTCACCTCGGCACCCTCGGTGAACAGCTGCTTGGTCAGGAACCCGGTGACACGGGCGACAAGAGCCACCCGGTTGGTCGCCTGGATGCGGCCGACGAACTCGTCGGTCTGGAAGATGGATTGTGGCTGCACCACCGTGGTGCCCACCGCGGGCGGTCCGGGCGGGCCGCCTTGGGCGAGCGCCAGGCCGGTCGGGGCCAGCAGAACGAGGGTGAGGGAAGCCAGCCGTAGCGTCGTTGTCACTCGCATGGTTCCAACAGGTAGCATCCGTTAAGCCCACGGCAATGGCAGCGGCTTGCAGAAGCGTCAACCTCGCCGCAAGTTCGCGGCAAGGGAGGCCGCTCGATGGTCGCAATGGTATGAGTGGCCTGCTGGCCGGGCTGCGGGTCGTGGAGTTCACCCACATGGTCATGGGGCCGGCCTGCGGGCTGGTGCTGGCCGATCTGGGGGCCGACGTCACCAAGGTCGAGCCGGTGCCGGACGGCGACAACACGCGCCGGCTCGGCGGGTCGGGCGCCGGCTTCTTCGCCATCATGAACCGCAACAAGCGCTCCATGGCGGTGGACATGAAGTCGGAGGCCGGCCTGGCCGCGGTCAAGCGCGTGCTGCGGACGGCCGACGTGCTGGTGGAAAACTTCCGCCCCGGTGCGCTGGACAAGCTCGGCCTGGGCTGGGACGCGCTGCGGGACGAGAACCCGCGGCTGATCTACGCCTCCTGCAAGGGCTTCCTGCCCGGCCCCTACGAGCACCGTGTGGCGCTGGACGAGGTGGTCCAGATGATGGGCGGCCTGGCCTACATGACGGGGCCACCGGGCCAGCCGCTGCGCGCCGGCAGCAGCGTGAACGACATCATGGGCGGCATGTTCGCCGCCATCGGCATTCTCGCCGCGGTGCAGGAGCGCCACGCGACCGGGCAAGGCCGCCACGTGCAGGTCGGCCTGTTCGAGAACAACGTGCTGCTGATGGCCCAGCACATGGCCCAGTTCGCGACGCTGGGGCAGGAGGCGCCGCCGATGAGCGTGCGCCAGGTCGCCTGGCCGATCTACGACCTATTCGAGACCAGCGACGGCGGCCAGGTGTTCGTGGGCGTGGTGACCGACACGCAATGGCGCTTGTTCTGCACCGAGTTCCACCTTCCGGAGCTGCTCGCCGACCCGGCGCTGCTCACCCAGCCCCAACGCGTAGCCGCTCGCGCCCGGGTGCTGCCGATCGTGGCCGCGGCCCTGCGGCAGTATGGCCGCTCCGCCCTGATGGCCAAATGCGAGCGCCTCGGCCTGCCCTTCGCACCCATCACCCGCCCCGTGGAGCTGTTCGACGACGCGCACCTGAACGCCTCCGGTGGCCTTGTCCCGGTGACCCTGCCCAACGGCACCGCCACCAAGCTGCCCGCCCTCCCGCTCAGCTTCGACGGCGCCCGACCTGCCCAACGCACCGGCCTGCCCACGGTCGGCCAGCACACGGCGGAGATCATGGCGGAGGTGGATGCGCTGCTGGGGTGAAGGACAGGGCCTTTGACGGGGAAAGACGAAGCACAGGAGTTCGGCATGGAAGTGACGTCGACTGAATTCCAGCGGGACGTCGGACGCTATCAGGATGCAGCGCTCGAGGCCCGGTTGTCATAACTGAGCAGGACCGTCCCCAAACGGTCCTGATGTCGGCAGCGATGTTCGAACTGGTGATGAAAAGCCGCGTCGCCCGCCGCGTCGAGGACCGGGACGACGTGACCCTGAAGGCGATCGCGAGCGCCTCGGTGCCGCCCACCTATGCCAAACTCGACGAACTTCTCGATGGCTGGACGCCCTGAGTCTGCCGCAACCGCTACCGGGACTGGTGATCGCATATGCCAATCTCTGGGCACGGGAGCGCGGCCAACGTGTCGAGGAAGGTCGAAAGACCAGACCCTGCGCCATCGTCGCCGCAGTCCAGGTCGTCGAGGGACGAACGCTCGTCGGCCTGGACAGCACGGCACGCCATGTGCTTCACGAACCCGTGTGCCCGGCTTATCAGGTAAGCCACGTCCAGTCAGGGCGGCGACAGCCGGCCGAACCACACAAGGAATCGCCGTATGTCATACCTTCAACCCGCCGAGTTCGTCGTCAAGATGATCGACTCCGGCCAGTCTAAGGTCCTCATGGCCACGCGGGACGCCCTGATTCGCGCCTTCATGGCGGGGGCCACCCTGGCGCTGTCCGCCGTGTTCGCCGTCACCGTGGCGCAGCAGACCGGCTACCCGATCATCGGCGCCATCCTGTTCCCCGTCGGCTTCTGCATGCTCTACTTGATGGGCTTCGACCTGCTCACCGGCGTCTTCGTGCTCACCCCGCTGGCCCTGATCGACAGACGGCCCGGCGTCACCCTCGGCGGCGTGCTGAAGAACTGGGGCCTCGTCTTCATCGGCAACTTCGCCGGCGCGCTCACGGTCGCCGTCATGATGTCTATCATCTTCACCTACGGCTTCCAGGCCGACCCGAGCCCTGTCGGCAAGGTCATCGCCGGCATCGGCGAGGCCCGCACCCTCGGCTACAAGCATTACGGGGCGGCGGGGATGCTGACGCTGTTCCTCCGCGGCATGCTCTGCAACTGGATGGTTTCCACCGGCGTGGTCGGTGCGATGATCTCCACCACCGTCAGCGGCAAGGTTATCGCGATGTGGATGCCGATCATGGTGTTCTTCGGCATGTCGTTCGAGCACTCGGTGGTGAACATGTTCCTGTTCCCGTCGGCGCTGATCATGGGCGGAAACTTCTCGGTGTCCGACTACATCGTCTGGAACGAAATCCCGACCGTGCTCGGCAACCTCATCGGCGGCCTCACCTTCACCGGCCTGACCCTCTACGCCACCCACGTCCGCACCGCCCCCTCCCGCGCCATCCCCTATGCGGCGGTAAAAGCGGCTGAGTAGCCTCGTTCTCCTACTTCTCCCTCTCCCCCTTTTGGGAGAGGGCAGGGTGAGGGACCTAGGGTTGCGGCATCGCCTTGGCTCAGCGCGCTCGCGCCGCCGCCACCAGCATCGCCGCCCCGAACGCCCCCGCCACCACCGTGACCACACCCAGTTCCAGCCGCAACCGGCTGCCGATCGCCGCCGCGTCCGTCTGCATGGTTTCGCGCATCGCGGCGCGCGCGGCGGCGACACGGCCGGGCAGGGGGCCGGTGCCGTCGATCACCATGGCCGCGCTGTCATCCAATTGGTCGCGCAGCGGTTCCAGCGCCGCCTTGCTGTCCCCCGCCTGCAACGCCCGGTCCAGCACCCCGTCCCGCAGTGCCGCCCGCTCATACGGTAGCGGCGCGGCATAGCTGGCGAACAGGCCCATCAACCCGACGACCGCGAAACAGCACAGGAGGAAGGCGGTCCAGGGTGCAAGGGTGCGCTGCATGGCCAGGCTATCGGCCGCCCTCCAGTCCACGTCAACCGCCGGCCGGCCGGTCACACCCCGCCCATCTCCTTCATCGTCCAGCTCGCGTTCCAGATCTTGGTGAGGTGGCGGATCGCCTGTCCCTCAAACGCCATGACATACACGTAGTCGGCATGGACGATCTTGCCGGGCATCTTCTGCCCGATGATCCGCGCGGAGAACACGCCATACGCGCACACCGTCGCCGTCGCCTCGTCGGTCGCGACAGACCGTGCCTCGTACCAGCCGTCGCGGAAGGCGTGCAGCACGCCGGATACCCAGTCGGTGTAGGCCGCCAGCGTCCGGATCTCGGCCAGCGGCTCGCACTGCGCGGAGAACGTGGCGTCCTCGTCACAGAATGCGCGGCAAACCTCCCACCCCCGCCCTGACTCGCACGCCGTGAAGAACTGTCGGGCCGTCTCCGTGATCGCCGGCATGGTCGGGTTAGCTCCGCTCTTCCAGACACGCTAGCATAGACCACGCCCGCCTGGCGTGACCTCCGGCATGACACGAGCTTGACAGCCTGCCACCGCCACTTTACTCGCACCCCCTCACTGCGGCGCCCCAGGCGGGGTCTGCCGTCCTCTGTGTTGTCCAACCAGGTTGAACCATGAAGATCCGCAATAGCCTGAAGTCGGCCAAGGTGCGCGACAAGAACTGCCGCGTGGTGCGCCGCCACGGCCGGGTCTACGTGATCAACAAGAAGAATCCCCGCATGAAGGCCCGCCAGGGTTAGCTTCGGCAAGCAAGGCTGGGGCTCTGCCCCAGACCCCGCCAGAGGACAGTCGTCCTCTGGACACCTGGTAGAAGGGGAGACTGTCTCCTTACGGGTGCATGGCGTAGCCTGCTGACTTGCCGGATCGTCCACGCATCCTCAGATTGATGCAAAGGCCGATCCGGGAGCGTCACCATCATGCTAGCCCTGCCAGAGCCGAAAGCCGACGTGCTCGCCCGGCGTGACGAGATCGTAGCCGGCCTACGCGCCATCCTCCCCGACAGCGGCGTCATCTGCGAACCCCTCCGCCTCCGGCCCTACGAAACGGACGGGCTTCCCGCCTACCGCCAGATCCCCCTCGCCGTCGCCCTGCCGGAAACCACGGAGCAGGTCGCCGCAATCCTGAAGCTGTGCCGCTCCATGGGCGTGCGCGTCATCCCGCGCGGCGCCGGCACCAGCCTGTCGGGCGGCGCCATGCCACTGGCGGATGCCGTGGTGGTCGGAATGATGCGCATGAACCGCATCCTGGACATCGACTACGCCGACCGCTGCGCCACCGTGCAAGCGGGGGTGACCAATATCGGCATCACCCAGGCGGTGCAGGCGCAGGGCTTCTTCTACGCGCCCGACCCCTCCAGCCAGCTCGCCTGCATGATCGGCGGCAATGTCGGCATGAACTCCGGCGGCGCGCACTGCCTGAAATACGGCGTCACCGCCAACAACCTGCTCGGCCTCACCGCCGTCACCATCGACGGCGAGATCCTCACCATCGGCGGCGAGCATCTGGATGCCGCCGGCTACGACTGGCTCGGCCTGCTGACCGGCAGCGAGGGCATGCTCGCCATCGTCACCGAGGTTGTCGTCCGCATCCTGCGCGGGCCGGAGGGCGCGCGCGCCATGCTGGTCGCGTTCGGCTCAAACGAGGTCGCCGGGGAGTGCGTGGACGCCATCATCGGCAGCGGCATCATCCCCGTGGCGCTCGAATTCATGGACCGCCCCGCGATCCACGCCTGCGAGGCCTTCGCCCATGCCGGCTACCCGCTGGACGCTGAGGCCATGCTGATCATCGAAGTGGAAGGCAGCGTCGCCGAGCAGGACAGCCTGCTGGACCGCATCAAGGCGCTCTGCGAGCCGTTCGCGCCCATCAGCATGAAGGTCTCCCAATCACCGGAGGAGAGCCTCGCGATCTGGAAGGGCCGCAAGGGCGCGTTCGGCGCCGTCGGCCGCATCAGCCCCGACTACATGTGCATGGACGGCACTATCCCCACCAGCCAACTGCCCTACGTGCTCCGCCGCATCGGCGAGATGAGCGACCAATACCGCCTCAAGGTCGCCAACATCTTCCACGCCGGCGACGGCAACCTGCACCCCCTGGTCATGTTCGACGCCAACGATCCCGATAGCTTCCACCGCGCCGAGACCTTCGGCGCCGAGATCTTGAAGCTCTGCGTTGACGTGGGCGGCTGCCTCACCGGCGAGCACGGCGTTGGCCTCGAGAAGCGGGACCTCATGGGCTACCAGTTCAGCCAGGCTGAACTGGAACGGCAGCGTGAGCTGAAAGCCGCCTTCGATCCCGACTGGCTCCTGAATCCCGCCAAAGTGTTCCCTCTGAGAGAGGCCGCATAAGTGCAACTCGCCGCCGCTTCTCCCTCTCCCGTTGAGGGAGAGGGCCGGGGTGAGGGGTGGGTTCCCAAGGACGAAGCCGGTGTAGCCCAAGCCATCGCAGCCGCCTACGCCGGCCAGGAACCGATCGTCATCGAGGGCGCCAGCACCAAGAGCGGCATGCTCCGCCCGGTCCGGGCTGCCCGCACCCTCTCCACCCGCAACCTGCGAGGCATCACCCTTTACGCGCCGAAGGAACTCATCCTCAGCGCCCGCGCCGGCACACCCGTCAGTGAGATCGAGGCCGCCCTCGCCGAACACGGCCAACACTTGATCGCGGAGCCGCCCGACCTGTTCGGCGAATGCGCCGGCCAGACGATCGGCGGCCTCGTCGCCACCAACCTGTCCGGTCCCCGCCGGGTTGCCTGGGGTGCCATGCGTGACCACGTCATGGGCATTCGCGCCGTGGACGGAAGCGGCGACGCATTCCACTCCGGTGGCCGCGTGCTGAAGAACGTGACCGGGCTCGACCTCTGTAAGCTGCTGGCCGGCAGCCACGGCACGCTCGGCGTGATCACGGAAGTGACGCTCAAGGTGCTGCCCGCGCCCGAACGCACGGACACGATCGTGATCATGGGTCCGGGAGCTACTCAGGGCGTAAAAATCCTGTCCGCGGCGCTTGGTTCGCCTTTTGGCGTGTCCGGCGCAGCGTGGTTGCCGCGTGGACTGATCGGGCGCACGCGTGAACTCTGGGGGTTCGGCGAGGATGTTGCCCTGATCCGGATCGAGGACTTCGCGGCCAGCGTGAAATACCGCACGAAACGGCTGATCGACGACCTGGGCTTCAGCCACGCCGTCCGGCTCGGAGATGCGGACAGCCGCGCAGCCTGGCGCGCAATCCGCGACGCCCTGCCGCTTGAGCCACAACCCGGTGAAGCCGTTTGGCGCGTCTCCGTCCGCCCCTCCTCCGGCCCTGCCATCCTTGCCGCCACCAAGCTCCGCGGCTTCCTCGACTGGGGCGGCGGCCTGGTTTGGCTCGCCGGTGATCCCGCCGCCCACGGCACCGTGGTCCAGGCCGTCACCGCGACCGGCGGCACCTGGACCCTGATGCGCGGTCCCGACTCGATGCGCACCGCCGTCGACGTGATCCCCCCCGAACCGCCCGCGCTCGCCGCGATCGCCCGCCGCGTGAAGGCCGTCATGGACCCGGGCGGCATCCTCAACCCCGGCCGCCTCGCCGCAGGAGCCTGAGTTTGCAGACCAACTTCACCGCCGAACAGCTGCGCGACCCCGAGACCGCCACTGCCAACGGCGTGCTCCGCACCTGTGTGCATTGCGGCATGTGCACCGCCACCTGCCCGACCTTCGTGCTCCTGGGCGACGAGCTGGATAGTCCCCGCGGCCGCATCTACCTGATCAAGGACATGCTCGAGGCAGGCCGCCCCGCCACCGCGGAGGTAGTCAAGCACGTGGACCGCTGCTTGAGCTGCCTGTCCTGCATGACGACGTGCCCCTCCGGCGTGAACTACATGCACCTGGTCGATCACGGCCGCCGCTACATCGAGGAGACCTACACTCGCCCCTGGCATGAGCGCCTCCTGCGCGGCCTATTGACCCAGATCCTACCGCGCCCAGGACGCTTCCGCCTGGCCATGACCGCGGCCAGCCTGGCGCGTCCGTTCCGCGGCGTGATGCCACGCGGTGTGCTGGGCAGCCGCCTGCGCGCCATGCTGGACCTGGCGCCCACCAAGCTGCCACCGCGCCAGTCGGTCGATGGTGTGCATCGCGCCCAAGGCGAGCGCAAAGGCCGCGTGGCGCT
>CAXSEK010000102.1:5848-8528 GCA_964235625.1 uncultured Acetobacteraceae bacterium | reverse complement strand
TATTGCCGTTCCTCCCGGCATGCATCAAGCGCACACGGTGCAGCATCATGGCGCTTTGCTACCCGGGCATCTTGACGGCAACAAAGCGGATAGTGGGCCGGGTCGGGCTACCGCATCGTAGATCGCTTCCGCGTCGGCAGCGCCGTTCTTGCCCTGTTTGTTGCTTGTGGCAGTTACCATGGGTCAGGTGAGGGACGTCCTCGACATCAAGAGCGAATTACCCGCTTCGGAGAAGCCGACTGCATGAAGCGGACATCACTCCGGCCAACCTGAACTCGTTGTCCGAGAACCCGACTTCGACGAGGCAAGCAAGTCGGTGATCAACTGCGTGAGTTTCACCGCGTGATCGAAGCCCGGAACGGTAAAGCTCCCATTTGCGATGTCGTCGCGCAGGTTCGCATACACACCCGCCACATTGGCTGCCGCATCCGGCATGGCGGCGAGCTCGCCTTCTTCGACTTGCTCCAGCCCGCCGTTCAGCGACAGGGTGAGGCGCCCTGACTGCGCTCCGCGCGGTGCGCCGCCGTCCAGCCGCAGTGCGCCTTTCTCCCCCACGACGTCCAGGACGAACGGGGTTTCAGGGGGACGGCCGCCCGCCACCTCGGCCGATAGCGTGCCGCCCGCGGCTAGCCGCCCCTGCACCAGCAGGTGATCGAAGGTGCTGCGCGATCGCCGCTCGCCGTCGGCGTCGATCTCGGGATATCGCGCCGTCGCCAGCGCGTCCGCCTCGGCGATGCCGCCGGCCAAAGCAACCGCCAGATCGACCGTATGGGCACCCTGGATGGTGACGAGATTGGCGAAGCTTTCTGGATCTTCCAGATAGACGAACGGCGCCGGCACGTCCGGACCGAACCCGGCGGTGGCCGAATAGAGGCTCATGCCCAGGACGCGTCCGATCGCGCCGGACGCGATCAAGGTTCGCGCCCGCCGCACGGCCGGGCTGCCGCGGAGTTGGAGGCCGATCGCGGCGTGGATGCCGGCCACACGCGCCGCCGACGCCATCTCCGCCGCCTCCGCCACGCTGGGGCCCAGCGGCCACTCGCTGTAGACGTGCAGGCCGGCGTCAATGGCGGCAAGCACGAGCGCCCGATGGTCCGGAACCCGGGTCGCGACCGTGACAAGATCGATGCCCCCCGCCCGGATCAGCTCCATGCCACTGCCGTACGCGGCGGAGACGCCGAAAGCCCTCGCCGCGGCGTCGGCCGTCTTCTGGCTGTTCGTGGCCACCGCGGCGAGCTCCAGTCCTGCCAGGCCCTGTACGGCGGGCACGTGCCCGTCACGCGCCCAGCCGCCCTCGGCGCTCGCGCCGATGATCCCGACCCGTAGCACTTCCATTACGATACCTCCTCTTGCGTTGCGGCCATCCGATAGGACGGCCTCAGATCGATCGGTGGCGTGGTCGCGGTCAGGTAGACGAACGGCTCCGCGCGGCTCTTGGCAGCCCGTGCGCCTCGCCGGCCGGGGTGCGGACCACGTTGCCCGCCTGCACGGGGGCGGTCTTGCCCCCGGCTAGCAGCAACGTCGCCGCGGCTCGCTGCACCACCCAGACCTGTCCGGGTGGAGATGCTGGATACGCATGCGGTGTTCCTCCTAAAAGGCGAAGCGCAAGGCGCCGCCATCGACGGGGATCGTGGCGCCGGTGATGTATCCGGCCTGGCCGGACGCGAGGAACGCGATCAGCGCCGCCGCGTCCTGCGGTTCGCCGAAACGGCCTGCCGGGATGTAGCGAACGATGTAATCCTGCCGAGACTGTTCCGTCGGATGCAGGCGCTGCAGGATCTGCGCCGTGTTGAGCCGGCCGGGGGCCACGCAGTTCACCGTGACGCCCCTGGCCGCGTAGGTGCCGGCGGCGGCCTTGGACCAGCTTTCCAGCGCGGCCTTCGCCGGGCCGGCGGCGTTCATCGCCTTGGCGACGATCGCGCCAGTGACGTTGATCACCCGGCCCCAGCCCCGCGCCGCCATCGGGGGGATCAACGCTTCGCCCAGACGCCGCGCGGTCTCGAAATTCAGGCGGAACGCCTCGTCCCAGACGGCTGAATCGTCCGGGTCGGTCATGGGTCGGGAGCCACCGGCATTATTGACCAGCACGTCGACCGGTCCGATCCGAAGAAGATCGACGGCAAGCCGCTCGGGCGCACCCTGCTGGATGAAGTCGGCCGCCAGCAGGATCGGCTCGGGCCCGCCTGTCGCAACGATCTCGCCGGCGAGCGGCCGAAGCGCCGCCAAGCTTCGCGCCGTGGCCACGACCCGGGCGCCTTCCGCGGCGAGCGCCAAGGCGGTTGCCCGGCCAATGCCGGAGCTTGCGCCCGTGACCAGGCAGGTTCGTCCAGCAAGCTGTAGGTCCATCTCAGCCTCCCGTGCCGCCGTGACGTGCCGAGCCGCCCGTCGTCTCGGCCAAGAATGCGAGCAGTTCCTCCGTCAGCCGCTCCGGCTGCTTCTCGGCCAGGTAGTGGCCGCACTCGTCGAGCATGACGCTGCGCATGCGCTCGGCCAGCGGGCGCACCTCCGGTTCCAGGTGGGCTCCGAAGCTGGCGCCGCCGCCCACGGTCAGGACCGGCATGGGCAGCTTGGTCTTGGTGAACTCGCGGTTGTGCACGGCATCGATCGTGTGGGCACGGAAGTACTGGCGACGAAGAGCCGTTCGCGGCCGGTTATGAGCGCCTCGGCCAACCTGTTCGGT
>CAXSEK010000102.1:0-5748 GCA_964235625.1 uncultured Acetobacteraceae bacterium | reverse complement strand
GGCGACGAAGAGCCGTTCGCGGCCGGTTATGAGCGCCTCGGCCAACCTGTTCGGTGCCTCGAACAGGGCCAGGTGGAACATCCTGGGGTTCTTGGCCGCGTCGAACAGATCTTCGAGGCCCAGGTCTGCGAGCGCCGCTTCGGTCAGGGCAAGCCGCCGCACCTCGGCCGGATAAAGGCTGGCATAGGCGTAGGCGACCATCATGCCCACATCGTGGCTGACGAGATTAATCGGCCCAAGCCCGAGCTGCCGGACCAGGCCGTGTAGATCCTCCGCCACCGTCCGCTCGTCGTAGCCGCCAGAAGGACGGTCCGAGTCGCCGCAGCCGCGGAGGTCGGGCGCCACGACGGTGTGATATTGAGCCAGCGCTGGGATGATCTCGCGCCAGTTGTAGGATGTCATGGGGAAGCCATGCAGCAGCACCACGGGCTTGCTGGAGCCAGCCACCGTGTAGTGCAGCCGGATGCCGTTCATTTCGGCGCGGTGATGGCGTCCCGGCATCCTGTCGTTCATGGCCTTCCTCTCCTTCGGGAAGAGCGCCGCCTTGCGGGACGGAGCCTGCCACCGTGCCCTGCAGTTGGGTCATTGCGGGGTCGGATGACACGTGGCTAAGCTCCTCACCGCCGTGTTGAGGGCAGTCTCATCGATGAAGCTGCCGGGCTTGCCTGCGTTGGAAGTGTTCGTCGCAGTCGCGCGACATGGCAGCTTCCGCAAGGCGGCCAGCGAACGGGGTGTCAGCACGTCGGCGCTGAGCCACGTGATGCGCGGGCTTGAGGAGAGCCTGGGTGTCCGGCTGTTCCACCGGACCAATCGCAGCATCCGCCTTACGGAAGCGGGGGAGCACCTGCTTGCCCGGCTTGGCCCCGCCCTCGGCGAGCTGACTGCTGCCATCGAGCAGGTCGGCACGTTCCGGAGCCGGCCGGCAGGAACGCTTCGGCTCAATGTGCCCCGCAACGCGGCCGAGATGGTTGTCAAGCCGATCCTGGGCCGCTTCCTGCGGGCATACCCGGACATCCGGCTGGAGGTCGTCACCCAGGATGGCTTCGTCGACATCGTCGCCGAGGGGTTCGATGCCGGCATCCGCGCGGGCCATGACCTCGGCCAAGACATGATCTCGGTCCCGCTCGGCCCGGCCCTCCGCTTCGCCGTCGTGGGATCACCTGCTTACTTTATCGGTCGAAAGCGGCCTGCCGTTCCGCAAGACCTGCATGCGCATGCCTGCGTGGCGCGGCGTTACCCGAATGGCGGCTTTTACAACTGGGCGTTCGCCCGTGGCAGCGAGGCCGTGGACTTGGTGATCCGTGGCCAACTCGTCGCCGATGACCGCTCGTTGATCGTTGCCGCCGCGCTCGAGGGCGTCGGGCTGGCGCATATCCACGAGGCGTTCGTGCAGGACCATATCGGGCACGGCGATCTGGTCCGCGTGCTCGAGGATTGGTGCCCGGCCCTGCCCAGGTTTTGCCTCTACTATCCCGGCCGGCGGCAGGTGCCCGTGCCCCTGCGCGCGTTCATCGACATGATCACCGGAAAACATGTCCCAGCAGTAGGCTTAGACTTACCCGGGGAGTGAGTTCCGGGCCGTAACAGCCACATCTAGAATTCCTCATGTCAGGCCGAGAACGGACCGGCCGCTATGGCATGTTCAAGGGCGAAAAGCGGACGTTCACCCTCGCGCCTGCCGGCAGCCATTGATACGAGGCGAGCTCTCACGAAAATTGCGCACTTCTGAGCGGACGGATTGGCGATTTGAATTGAATCCCGCTTGCTGAGCCCGAGGAGAACGACGGCGCGGCACAAATTGCCGACGCGCTAGCTAGCGGCGTAGAGGTGGTGCTCTCTGTCAGCCTGACGAATCGGCAGGATCTCGTGCACACCCCCTCCATAGCCGAGCAAGGCGCCCATGATGCACCTGATGACCAACCTGTTCCCGATCGGAAGCCATCTGGCCGGGTGGCGGCATAAGGATGCGTGGCCGAAGACGACAATGCAGCTCGACGTCTTCATCGAAATGGCGAAGCTCGCAGAGCGTGGCAAATTCGATATGCTGTTCCTCGCGGACGGGAACGCGGTGCGGGCAATGGACGATCCGCTCATGTTCGTCGCCAATACCAGCACCGACCGGCCTGCCACCTACGATCCGTTGATGATCTTTGCAGCCATTACGCAGCATACGCGAGATATCGGCTTGTTCGCGACGGCGGTGACGACGTATGATGAGCCCTATCTGCTGGCACGACGCTTCGGCTCGCTGGATCACCTGAGCAACGGCCGCGCCTGCTGGAACATCGTCACTGGCAATTACGAGGGCGACGCTGTAAATTTTGGGCGTTCCACCCACGTGCCACGGCATGAACGCTACGATCGTGCGGACGAGTTTGTCACGATCTGCAAGGGCCTGTGGGATAGCTGGGCCGAGGACGCGTTCATAGAGGACAAGGCGAACGGTCGCTTCCTTGACCCTGCCAAGGTCCAGCGGTTGAATCATGTCGGGCGGCACTTTTCCGTGCAGGGTCCCCTCAACGTCGCGCGCTTGCCGCAGGGCTACCCGGTTCTTGCAGCCGCCGGCCAGTCCGAGCCAGGGCGCGAATTGGCGGCGAAGCATGCCGAGGTGGTTTTCTCCGTCGCGCTTACGAAGGAGGAGGCGCAGGCCGTCTACGCCGATCTAACGGCGCGCGTTGTTAGGAATGGACGCAATCCTGACCACTTTCGCGTCCTGGTCGGCGTGGCTGTCTATGTCGGCCGGACAGAGGCGGAGGCGGACGAGCTGTATGCCGAATTGCAGGAAGCGATCGACCCGGCCGTGGGTGTCGCGGCGTTGTCCAAGTTCTGTCGGGCGGACCTGTCAGGCTATCCCATTGATGGCCCACTGCCTGACTTGTCGGAGGAGGTCGTTGGCATGACCAGCTACCGCCAGGCGATCGACCGGTTGGCGAAGCAACAAAACCTGACGATCCGGCATATGTACAAGATGGTGGTGCCCTCGGTCGGACACGTCACCTTCAAAGGGAGTGTCTCGCAAGTGGCCGACCAAATGGAAGACTGGTATCGCAGCAAGGCGTGCGATGGTTTCAATATCTATATGCCCGTGCTCCCGCGATCACTGGAGGGCTTCGTGGACCTGGTCATCCCCGAGTTGCAGCGCCGTGGACTGTTCCGCAAAGAGTATCCGGGTGGAACACTGCGTGACACGCTGGGCCTTCCGAAGCCAGAGCGCAGTATCTATCCCGGCGGGGCATGGAGCTTCACCACACCAGGCTAACGTGCGTCAGGAAAGAACAACAGTAATCCAAGCTCCACGCCCGAGTTCCGGCCCCGCCGTCTGCCTGTGGACCTGCCTGGTCTGCGTCGCGAGGATCGCGTTGAGTCTGGCAGCCCTATGAGCTGGTCTTGCTGGCGACATCGTGGCTACTGGTGTGGGGTCTCGGGGCGTTCGCTCCCGCCGTTGTCGTACGTCTGTTCGGCATCAATGCGGCCGCGTGCGGCGCGCTGCTCTGCGCCGACCGACTGATCGGCCGCACGATGCGAACGCGGACTTCCTGGGGTGCCGCGTTACCGACACCCACCCTCCGCAACGCCGCCTAGCTGTCTCGGTACAGGCAGTGCCGCTGGACTGGTCGCGTCCCACGTTGGCCACCGCACGCGCCGACGGGCTGGCGATCTCCTTCTGCGAGACGGCGGGATGATGAACGCATCGGGATACGTCGCACATGGTCGTCCTGCTTTGCCGAGCGCATGATGCTGCCGCACGATTATGCAAACAATCGACCAGAAGTTGGAAGTCGATCCGCAAGCCTTATACAAGGGCGGCCGTGCGCAGTGGCACGATAACGGGGCAACCATCCGGGCCAGGCTGAACCGAGACGTCCACGTTAAAGGCCTGAAGCAACAGGGAGGAGACCAGCACCTCCGCCGGCGTGCCGATTGCGAGCAACCGCCCGGCGCGCATCAGGGCAATGCGGTCGGCGAACCGTGCGGCGGCGTTGAGGTCGTGCAGCACGGCGATTGTGGTGAGGCCCCGGCGGACCGTCGCGTCCCGGAGCACGTCCAGCACATGCAATTGATGGGCGATATCCAACGCGCTGGTCGGCTCGTCCAGCAGAAGCGCCCGCGGGTTGCTGGCCAGCACCTGCGCCATGAACACGAGCTGCCGCTGCCCGCCGCTCAGCTCGCCGATGCGTCGCGCCGCTAGCCCCTCGATACCGAGTTCCGCCATCGCAGCCCCTGCAGCATCGAGGTCGGCCGCACCCACACGGAACGTAAGCGAGCGCAGGCGGCCCAGCAGCACCACCTCGAACGCGCTCAACCCGGCACGAATGACATTGTCCTGCGGCATGTAGCCGATCGTGTTGGGCAGGGGCGAGACGCCATCCCAACGCACGGCGCCGCGGCAGGGGAGTAGTCCCGCCAAGCCGCGCAGCAGGGTGGATTTGCCGGAGCCATTGGCACCCAAAATGGCCAGCACTTGCCCCGGCTCAGCGACCAGGTCGAGGTCCTGCACCGCCACTCGGCTGCCGTATCGCAGTTCGATCCCGGTCGCCTGCAGCCTCAACGCACGCGCCCGACCGACAGGATCAACCAGGCGAAGAATGGCACGCCGATGAGGGCGGTGATGAGGCCGATGGGGAACACCGTGCCCGGCACCAGCAGCTTGCTGACAACGGAGGCGGCCGAGAGCAGCACCGCCCCGAACAGGGCGGAGGCCGGCAGCATGTGACGTTGGTCCGCCCCCACCATCATACGCGCGACATGCGGTGCCACGAGGCCGATGAACCCGATCGTGCCCACGAAGGCAACGGCGGCACCCGTCAGCAGCGACACGGCCACCAGCGACCGCAGACGCAATGCGTCCACCCGTACGCCCAAGGCCCGGGCGCGCTCATCACCCATCTGCAGCGCAGTCAGCCGCCAGGCATCCCGCATTACGATCGGCAGCACCACGCCAAATACCGCGGTCACAACGGCTACCTTGGGCAAGCTCGCCCGTGTCAGGCTACCAAACAGCCAAAATACAATTTGCTGCAAGGCTTCCGGCGAAGCGAGGAACTGCAATAGCGATTGCAGGGCCTGGAACAGGAAGAGGCAGGCGATTCCCGCCAGCACCAGCAGGTCCGGCGTAGCGCCGCGGATTTGTCCAGCGCCCGCCACCAGGGCGCAGGCGAGCCCGGCAAAGGCGAAGGCGCTGATCGGAATGGCCCAGCCCTCCGGCAGGCCCAGGCTGGCCCCGACCAGGATGGCCAGGGCCGCGCCAAACCCCGCCCCGGCCGAAATACCGAGCGTGTAGCTGCTGGCGAGCGGGTTATTCAGCACCGTCTGCATCACCGCGCCCGACACGCCCAACGCAGCGCCTACCACCACGGCCATCAGTGCGATTGGCAATCGCAGGCCATGGACGATGGCGTTCACCATCGGGTCCGCCTTGAAACCGGCGAGCGTGCGGACGACCTGGCTCAGCGGCAGCATCGCCGGGCCGGTCGCCACGTCGATGGCAAAGCAGCCAACCAGCACGACGACCACGAGCAGCAGCGTGCCGCCCCGGCACACCTCCTGCCTACGCCAGGCAGTCGCCGGATCGGTGCTCACGCGGTCAGCCTGCCGGCCCTGAGACCGCGGTGAACTCCTCATAGTCGAAGCTGACGACGATGCGCTCTGCGGGCGCCTGAAGCACATCACCGCGTCCCGTTGCGCCGGTAATGGGCGGCATGGCTGTCCGCGCCCACCCTGGGCAGCGCGCCCGCGGGTGACAGGGCC
>CAXSEK010000101.1:0-8553 GCA_964235625.1 uncultured Acetobacteraceae bacterium | reverse complement strand
ATCATCGCGCTGACGGCGTGGATGGAGGTGGCGCGCGTGGTGCAGGGCCAGGTGATCGCGCTGCGCGAGCGGGATTTCGCGGTGGCGGCCGAGGCGATCGGGGCCAGCGACGGCATGATCATGCTGCGGGAGCTGCTACCCAACATCATGGCGCCGATCATCGTGGCGGCGACGCTGAACGTGGCCCGCGCGATCCTGGCCGAGTCCTACATCAGCTATCTCGGCTACGGCATCCAGCCCCCCACGGCGAGCTGGGGCAACATGCTGAACAATGCGCAGGAGTATCTGGAGAGCGCGCCCTGGCTGGCCTTGCTGCCCGGCGCCGTCATCACGATCGCCGTCACCAGCTTCAACTTCATCGGCGACGGGTTGCGGGACGCACTCGACCCGCGCGGAGACCGCTCGGCATGACGCTGCTCGCGGTGGAGGGACTGACGGTGCGGTTCGGCGGCGTGCCCGCGGTGGAGGATGTGGGCTTCACGCTCGCGGCGGGGGAAACGCTGGCGATCGTGGGCGAATCCAGCTCCGGCAAGAGTGTGACGGCGCTGGCGTTGATGCAGCTGCTGGACCGCCGGGCGAGCCGGGTCACGGGCCGCGCGCTGCTGGATGGCACCGACCTGATCGCGCTGCCGGAGCGGGCGATGGCCGACCTGCGCGGGGCCGCGATCAGCATGATCTTTCAGGAGCCGATGACGTCGCTGAACCCCGTGCACCGGGTCGGCGACCAGATCGCGGAATCGCTGATGCGGCACGAGCGTGTGTCGGCGCGGGCGGCACGGGTGCGGGCGATCGAGCTGCTGGCGCAATTGGGCATCCCCGAGCCGGCGCGACGTGCCGCGGCCTACCCGCACGAGCTGTCCGGCGGGATGCGGCAGCGCGCGATGATCGCGACGGCGCTGGCCTGCCGCCCCCGCATCCTGATCGCGGACGAGCCGACCACGGCGCTGGACGTCACGATCCAGGCGCAGATCCTGGACCTGCTGCGCGGGCTGCAGCGGGAGACGGGGATGGCGATGATCTTCATCACCCACAATTTGGGCGTGGTGGCGGAGATCGCGGACCGGGTGGTGGTGATGTATGCCGGCGAGGTGGTGGAGGACGCGCCCGTGGCGACCCTGCTGCGGCGGCCGATGATGCCCTACACCGCCGGGCTGATGCATTCGGTGCCGCGGCTGGATGCGGCGCTGGACACCCACCGGCGCCTGGTCGCCATCCCCGGCCACGTGCCCGACCCACGGCACCGCCCGCCCGCCTGCCGCTTCCAGCCGCGCTGCCGCCATGCCCGGCCAGACCCGTGCGGGCGCGCGCGGCCGGCGCTGGAGGCGGCCGCCGCCGACCACCGGGTGCGCTGCGCCCGCTGGACGGAGATCGCGGCGTGAGCGAGGCGCTGGTGCAGCTGCGCGACCTCTGCAAGTGGTACCCCCTGCCCCGGCGCAGCCCGTTCGCCCGGCGCGAGCACGTGCGCGCGCTGGACGGCGTGTCGTTCGATATCAACCGCGGCGAGGTGCTGGGGCTGGTGGGCGAGTCGGGCTCCGGCAAGACCACCGTCGGCCGCACGCTGCTGCGCTTGACGGAGCCGACGCAGGGCACGATCCGCTTCGCCGGGCAGGACGTCACACATCTGTCGCGCCGCCAGCTGCGGCCGGTGCGGCGGCGGATGCAGCTGGTGTTCCAGGACCCGTACGGCTCGCTAAATCCGCGCCAGAGCGTCGGGCGCCTGCTGTCCACCCCGCTGATGGTGCACGAGCCGGGGTTGTCGCCTGGGCAGCGCCGGGCCCGGGTGGAGGCGGCGCTGGAGCTGGTGGGGCTGTTCCCGGCCGCGGCCGACCGCTACCCGCACGAGTTCTCCGGCGGCCAGCGCCAGCGCATCGGCATCGCCCGCGCGCTGATGGCCAACCCCGAATTGCTGGTGGCGGACGAGCCGGTGTCCGCGCTCGACGTGTCGGTGCAGGCGCAGGTGGTGAACCTGCTGCTGGATTTGCGGGCGCGGCTGGGGCTGACGGTGCTGTTCATCGCGCACGACCTGGCGGTGGTGGGCACCATCTCGGACCGGGTCGCGGTGATGTATCTCGGCCGCGTGGTGGAGTTGGCGGAGACGGCGGCCTTGTTCACCGGGCCGCTTCATCCCTACACGGAGGCGCTGTTCTCCGCCGTGCCGACCATCGACCCGGCGGCGCGGCCAGCGCGCATCCTGCTACGCGGGGATATCCCGAGCCCGGTGTCCCTGCCCTCCGGCTGCGTGTTCCGCACCCGCTGCCGCTATGCCCAGCCGCGCTGCGCCGAGACCGTGCCGGAGCTGGTGCAGGTGGCGGACGGCCACTGGAAAGCCTGCCTGCGCGACGACCTGGCGCTGGCGGCCCCCGTGGCGGCGCGCATCCCGCAACCCGTGAGTTAGGAGCGTCCATGGGACCGCAGATCGATCCGTTCGAAGCCGACGACAGGCAGCCGGCCCGCACCGGGGTCGTGGTGATCGGCGGCGGCATCATCGGCATCTCGACCGCGCTCGCCCTGGCGCAGGCCGGTGTGGCGGTGACGTTGTGCGAGAAGGGCGCGCTGGCGGGCGAGCAGTCCAGCCGGAACTGGGGCTGGGTGCGCAAGACCGGGCGCGACCAGCGGGAGATCCCGCTAATCATCGAGGCGCTGCGGTTGTGGGCCGGCATGAACCGCACGGTGGGGGCGGAGACGGGGTTCCGCCCCTGCGGCGTGCTGTATGCCGGCGAGACGGAGGCCGACCGCGCCGGGCACGAAGCTTGGCTGGAGAAGGCGCAGCCTTACCAGATGAGCTCCCGCCTGGTGGAGGGCGAGGAGCTGGCGGCGCTGATGCCGGGTGCGGCGCGGCGCTACGAGTCGGGGCTGTACACCCCGGATGACGGCCGGGCGGAGCCGCAGAAGGCCGGCCCGGCGATCGCCCGCGCGGCACGCCAGGCCGGCGCGGTGATCCTGACGCAGTGCGCGGTGCGCGGGCTGGACATGGCGGCCGGCCGGGTGGCGGGCGTGGTGACGGAGCATGGCCGCATCGCCTGCGACGCCGTGGTGCTGGCCGGCGGCGCGTGGTCCCGGCTGTTCTGCGGCAGCCTCGGCCTGCGCCTGCCGCAGCTGAAGGTGCGGTCCTCCGTGCTGCGCACCGCGCCGGTGGCCAACGCGCCGGAGGTGTCGGCCTGGACGGGGCAGTTCGCCTACCGCAAGCGGTTGGATGGCGGCTACACCATCGCCAACGGGCGGGCCAACGTGGTGCCGGTGGTGCCGGACACGTTCCGTTTCATGCGGGAGTTCACGCCGGCGATCCGCGCCACCCACCGGCATTTGCGGCCCCGGCTGGACGAGCGGTTCTTGGCGGAGGCGCGCACGCCGAAAACCTGGGCGCTGGATGCGAAGAGTCCGTTCGAGGACGTGCGGATGCTCGACCCGGCGCCAGCCTCGGGCATCAATAGCATCGCCGTGACGGCCCTGAAGGCGGCCTTTCCCGCGTTCCGGGACATAACGATCGTGCAGGAATGGGCCGGGTTGATCGACGTCACGCCAGACGCGGTCCCGGTGATCAGCCCCGTGGACGCCGTGCCGGGCCTGGTGGTGGCGACGGGGTTTTCCGGCCATGGGTTCGGCATCGGCCCGGCCGCCGGGCGGCTGGCGGCCGACCTCGCGACGGGGGCGCCGCCGATCGTGGACCCCCACGCCTTCCGTTTCTCCCGCTTTAGCGACGGCTCCCCGATCGTCGTCGAAGCGCCCGCGTGAACCCGATATAGGAGCCACCTATGACCGATCCCAGACGTCCGATCCTCCGCCGGCGGTCCGTCCTGCAGATGGGGGTCGCCGCCGGCGCCATTCCACTGCTGGGCACCGGTGCGCGGGCGCAGGCCAAGCCGAAGCCGTCCGGCCAGGTGGTCATCGGCATCTCGCAGGAGCCGACGGTGTTCCTGCCGCTGCTGCCGCATATCGAGGTGGATGACGGCATCTACATGTCGCTGTTCAGCCCGCTCTGGGCGGTGGACCCGAAAGGTGACTTCCTGCCCCGGCTGGCGGCGGAGATCCCCTCGGTCGAGAATGGCGGCGTGTCGGCCGACGGGCTGACCTGGCGCATCAAGCTGCGCGGCGACGTGACCTGGCATGACGGCAAGCCGTTTACCGCGGAGGACGTGAAGTTCACGCTCGACCTGCTGCGCAACCCCGACTTTCCCGCCGGCAGCCGCGCCGGGCACGAGCGCCTGCGGAACATCACCGTGGTCTCGCCGACCGAGATCAGCTGGCGGATGGAGACGCCGTTCGCGCCCTATGCCTCCATCCTGGCCTGGACCTGGCTGGTGCCGAAGCACCTGCTGGAGGGGCAGGCCGACCCCCGCAGCTCGCCGTTCCTGCGGGCGCCGGTCGGCACAGGGCCGTTCAAGTGGGGCGACCGGGTGCCCGGCGACCACATCACCCTGGTGGCGAACGAGGCGTATTTCGGCGACGGCCCGTTCCTGGAGCGCGTGGTATATAAATACGTGCCGGACCTGACGGTGCTCTACACGCAGTTCCGCACGGGGGACATCGACTATATCAGCCTGCAAGGCATCTCCGCCGACCACTACAAGGATGCCAAAGCGCTGCCGGACCGGGTGATCGTGACCAACCCGACGGCGAGCATCGAGAACTTCTACTTCAACCTCGGCCTGCCACAGTTCAAGGACAAGGCGGTGCGCCAGGCACTGTACATGAGCCTGGACAAGAAGAGCGTGATCGACGAGCTGTACTATGGGGTGCCACGGCCGACCGAGTCCTACCTGCCGCCCTCGTCCTGGGCCTTCGACGCGAGCCTGCCGAAGCAGGTCTACGATCCGGAGCAGGCAAAGGCGTTGCTGGACCGCGCCGGGTGGAAGCCTGGCGCCGGGGGCATCCGCGAGAAGGGCGGCGTGAAGCTGGCGTTCACCAACTCGACCACGGCCGGCAACCATCTGCGTGAACAGGCGCAGCAACTGCTGCAGCAGGGTTGGCAGGATATCGGCGTGGGCATGACGATCAAGAACCTGCCGCCCGCCGTGATGTGGGCGGATTACTGGATCATGTCGCATTTCGAGACGGCGATCGTCGGCAACAACTTCATGACGGGACCGGACCCGGCCGCGTCCGACTATTTTAGCAGCAAGGCGATCGCGGCGCAGGGCGGGGCCGGCTTCAACACGATGCAGTATGCCAGCCCGAAAATGGACGAGTTGCTGCTGTCCGGTGCCACGACGCTGGACCGTGCCAAGCGCGCAGGCGATTACCAAGGGATCCAGTCACTGCTGCGCGACGACCTGCCGTTTCTGCCGATCTTCGAATACGTGACAATCGAGGGCACAAAGACGGGCCTGTCCGGCTACACGCCCAATGCCAACGTGCGGGTTAACGGGTGGAACCTGAACACGTGGCGGTGGGCGCAGGCCTGACGGAGCGGAGTCCGTGCGGGACGACCTTCACCTGGCGCGTCTATGAACGGATGACGAGAACCGGCTGCAGCGAGAAAGGAAGTCCCCCTCCCCTTGTGGGAGGGGCTAGGGGAGGGGTGCACGCGGCACTCGGTTTACGGTGTGACGTCAGCACACGACAGGGATCGTGCGCGTGGCCCCCCCTCCCCGCAGCCCCCTCCCACAAGGGGGGGGCCTTACCGTCCGCCGCCCGGAGGTAGACGATGTTGCCGGTGGGCGTGGTTCGGCGCCATAGTCCTGCCCGTTCGAGGATGACCCAGTGGCCAGGCCGACAGACCAAGCCGATCGCGTGACCTGGGCCGCCTACCTCGCGCGGGACGTGGCGCCCGACCTCGACGTGGTGCTTCTCACCCACTACCCCGATGCCGAGACGCTGGACACGCTTCGCCCCGGCGAGACCGATGTCCCGGCCGCTGCCGCGGTGAACCGGGCCGTAGCCGCGGAGATGCTGGAAGCTGGGGTCGAGATTATCGTGCAGCGTGCGGACCGGGCGGCGTTCCGGCGCTGGATGGCGGAGCGCGACGACACGCGGGACAACCGCCTCGCCTGGGTCGATCAGGAGCGTCTGCTGCGCGGCCCGGCGGCGCTGAAGCTGCTCGGTCTTACCTCGCCCGACATGCCCGAGCCGCCGGTGTTCGGCAAGGCGCCGGGCCCCGTCGCGGACCAGCTGCTGGCGGCGTTCGATGATGAGGAGGAGAGCGGAACGTTCGACGGCTTGGTGCAGGCGCTCATGGGCGCCGGCCGTATGGACGTGCTGGACCTCGCCGTCCGCAAGATCGAGGAACGTGACGGCGAGGAGGCCGGCTATGACCTGAACTGGGTGCTACTGGTGGCGGCCGAGGGCGCGGCGATCGGGCCGTCCGGCTGGGCGGAGCTGGTCGCCTTGGTGGTGGCGCTACCCGGCGGGGACGTGCCGGATGGGGAGGCACTGGGCCAGGGCCTGCTTGGGTGCGGCGCACTGGCCGACAGCGAGGAGGTGCGCCTGCTGCCCGGCTGGCGGTCCCCCGATGCGCTGGCCGATTTGTCCTACGGCGCTGTCCGCCGCGTGCTGTTGGAGTTGGTCGAGGGCAAGCCGCCCCGCGACTTGCCGCCCGGCGACACGGACGATCTGGCCCGGCGTGGCTTCGGCGTACTGCTCGGCCTGCGCATAGATTGGGCGATCCCGGTCTGGGAGGCGATCGCGGAGGCTGGCGGCCTGCCGCAGGAGCCGGACGAGGACGATGAGGCGGAGACGCCGGAGGAAGCACGCCGGGCTGCCCTGTTCGACCAGTGGCGCGGCCGGGTGTTCCGGGACAGCCAGGGCTGCGTGCCACTCGGCCTGGTCGCGTTCTCCCAAGCGGCGAACGAAGTCGCGGACTTCCTGGCGGAAGCCGGCGAGCAGACCGGGGGACTCGAGGAGATCCGGGATTTCGTCGCCGCTGCCCGCAGCAAGGCCGCGGGCGAGGAGGTGGTGTGCCACACCGTGGTCCTGGGCGAGGATCTGGAGCTGTCGCTCTACACGGAAGCCGGCCGCTTCCTGGAAAGCCTCGCGATGCCGGCCGGCAAGCTGCCGGCGCGGGCGGAGGAGATGGACCCGCTGATCGGCGCCTTCGTGCGCCTGGTGGCGGAGCCGCCGGCGGGGTGAGGCTAGGGCGGTTGGATGGACTTGTCGTCAGTCGCCCTTTGCGGCGAAGCAAGCTGGGGCCACGCGGGTAAACCTGTCGTGGCCCCCTGGTTTGCTTCGGCCAAGCGGCCTCGCAATGACGGGGTGGAGCTTACTCGCGCGGGTTCGACCCGGCCGGGATCAGCCCCGCCGGGTCAGCTGGGACACGTCCCGCACGGCGCCGCGGGCGGCGCTGGTGGTCAGGGCGGCGTAGGCCTGCAGCGCCATGGACACGGTGCGCTGCCGGTCCGGCTTCCAGGCGGACGCACCCTTGGCTTCCATGTGCGCGCGTCGTGCCGCCATCACCTCGTCCGCGACGTCGACGCGAACGGAGCGGTTCGGGATGTCGATCTCGATGCGGTCGCCCTCCTCCACCAGGCCGATGGCGCCGCCCTCGGCCGCCTCGGGCGACACGTGGCCGATCGACAGGCCGGAGGAGCCGCCGGAGAAGCGGCCGTCGGTGACCAGGGCGCACACTTTGCCCAGGCCCTTCGATTTCAGGTAGCTGGTCGGGTACAGCATCTCCTGCATGCCCGGGCCGCCCTTGGGGCCCTCGTAGCGGATCAGCACGACGTCCCCGGCCTTCACCGTGTTGCCGAGGATGCCGGCCACCGCGGCGTCCTGGCTCTCGAAGATGCGGGCCGGGCCGGCGAACATCAGGGCGGACGGATCGACCCCGGCGGTCTTCACGATGGCGCCGTCCACGGCGATGTTGCCGGTCAGGACGGCGAGGCCGCCATCCTGGCTGAAGGCGTGGGCAGCGTCGCGGATGACGCCGTCGGCACGGTCCCGGTCCAGCTCGTCGTAGTGGCAGTCCTGGCTGAAGGCCTGGGTCGTGCGGACGCCGCCGGGTGCGGCGAGGAACAGCGTCTCCGCCGTGTCGCCCTGGGCCCGGCCCGGCGCGCACACGTCCCAGCGGGCCAGCGCGTCCGCCAGCGTCGGGGCGTGCACGGTGGGCACTCTCGTGTCAATCAGCCCGGCGCGGTCCATCTCGCCCAAGATGCCCATGATGCCGCCGGCACGGTGGATATCCTCCATGTGCACGTCCGCCTTGGAGGGGGCGACCTTGCACAGATTGGGGATGCGGCGGGAAAGCCGGTCGATGTCGGCCATGACGAAGGGCACCCCGCCCTCCTGCGCCGCCGCCAGCAAGTGCAGCACGGTGTTGGTGGAGCCGCCCATGGCGATGTCCATGGACATCGCGTTCTCGAAGGCGCGCCGGTCCGCGATGGTGCGCGGCAGCGCGGTCGCGTCGTCCTGCTCGTACCAACGCCGGGCCAGGTCCACGATCACCCAGCCGGCCTCCACGAACAGGCGGCGGCGTGCGGCGTGGGTGGCGACCAGGCTGCCGTTGCCGGGCAGCGCCAGGCCGAGCGCCTCCGTCAAGCAGTTCATCGAGTTGGCGGTGAACATGCCGGAGCAGGAGCCGCAGGTCGGGCAGGCAGAGCGCTCCTCGGCCGCGATCTCCTC
>CAXSEK010000100.1:0-8576 GCA_964235625.1 uncultured Acetobacteraceae bacterium | reverse complement strand
CGATACGGGACGGGGAAGCGTGCCATGGCGGCCATCACACGTCGTGCCTTGCTGGGCGCCACTGCCGGGGTCTGCTTGCCGCGATGGGGCCGGGCGGCCGAGTTCGCGCTGCGCTACGGCGGCAACCTGCCGGACAGCCATCCGCTCAGCCGCACCGTCGCTGCCGCCGCCGCTACCATCGCCGATCAGACGGGCGGACGTGTCCGGATCGAGTGCTTCCCGGACAACCGGCTGGGCGGCGATACGGCGATGCTGGCGCAGGTGCAGGCTGGCACGCTCGATTTCATGACCGTTTCCGGACTGATCCTCTCCCGCAGCGTGCCCGTCGCCGGCATCAACGGCATCGGCTACGCCTTCGGCACGTACGGCGCCGTGTGGAGTGCCATGGACGGGTTGCTCGGGTCGTTCGTCCGGGACGCCATCGCCGCCGCCGGGCTGCACGCCGCGCCGCGAATGTTCGACAACGGCTACCGCCAGGTCACCAGCAGCGTGCGGCCGATCGCCCATCCGGCCGATTTCGCCGGCCTGGCGATGCGCGTGCCCGTCAGCCCATTCGCCGTAACCCCGCGCGCGGCACCAGGTCCGCCGGCTCGCGCAGATTCCACACCAACCCCAATCGCCGTAGCGCCACGAGGACCCACCACCCCGGATCCACCTGGCCAGGCTCGATCCCCAGCCGCGCCGACTCCGGCCAAGCATGGTGGTTGCCGTGCCAGGCCTCCCCGAACGTGAACAGCGCCACAGCTGGCAAGTCGTGGCCCTGCACCGCCACGCCGTCGACCACCCAGCTCTGCGGCCCGCGGCGATGCGTCAGATGACCGACCAACCAGTGTCCCGTCAGCGAGACGGCGACCCGCACTGGAATGCCCCAGACCAACCAAGGCAAGCCGCCGGCAGCATAGAACAGCATTGCCCAGGGCAATTGCTGCGCCATCCACGTCGCCTCCAGCCAGCGCAGGAACCGGTCATGCGCCAACGCGGGCTCCGGCACGAAGCGGGGCGGGTGCGCCAGCACCAGCCGGCAGTGCATCTGCCACCAGGCATCCCGCAGCCAGCCGGCCCGATGCGCATGCAGGTCGTGGCACTCGGCTTGTCGCTGCGCCCAGTCCCGCATGTCATGCAACCGCACCATGCCGAGCGGGCCGGCCATACCCACCAGCGTGCCGAGATAGACCAGCAGCCGCTCCAGCCAGAGCGGGGCGGACAGGCTGCGGTGGATCAGCAACCGATGCAGCCCGATGGAGTGCCCCAGGCACAGCGTGCCAGCGCTGGTGGCCAGGGAGAGCAGCACGGCGCCGGGTGTGATGGTGAACGGCGCGAGCACCAGCGACGCCACGGTCATCCCGCCGACCCAAAGCGAGCGGGCCGGCGCCCACACGACCTGCCCGTCGGTGGCGGAACTGTCGGGTCCGGCGTGCAGACGGAGCGTGGAGAGGCAAGCCATCGAAGCCCTTTTTTCGATGTTTAGCTATTATCTTAAATGTAACTGGCTGTGGTTTGTCAATTTTAGCTTACCACCTAAGTTCTAGATCTCTCAGGCCGACGGGTGCCATGCAACGCGTCTTCGAAGCCCTCGCCTCCTCGGTGCGGCGGAAAATCCTCGCCTACCTGGCCCACACGGAACTGAGCGCCGGGGACATCGCGTCGCGGTTCAAGATGTCCAAGCCGTCGATCTCGCAGCATCTCTCCATCCTCGAGGCGGCCGGGTTGGTGACGAGCGAGAAGCGCGGCCAGTTCGTGTTCTACAGCCAAGTGGAGGACAACTTGGTCAACGCGCTGCACAGCTTCATCCAGGAGGCCTGCCCGGTGGGCCGCCCGATCAGGCGGGAGAGCGCGGTGCTGGCTGCGCGGGCGAAGACCGAGACCGGACCCTGAGCAGGCACGAGCAGCCCCTCGTCGGCGAGGGGTCCGCCTCCGTACCGCCACGCCCGGCGCCGTGTGGGACGCGCTGCTCGATCCCGCGGTGCTCGAGGCGCTGATCCCCGGCGCCGAGCAGGTGGAGCAGCACGCCCCGGGTGCCTACCGTGCCGCCTTGTCCTTCGGTGTCGGCCGGGTGCGTGGCCGCTATGCCACGAAGCTGATCCTCTCGAACGTCGAGCCACTGCGCGCGCTGGACCTCGAGGGCGACTCAAAAGGCCGCTTCGGCCAGGGCTGGGCCCGCGCGCACGTGACACTCGCCGGGTCGGTGGAAGGCCCGACCAAGATCACCTGGCACTACGAAGGCGGCGTGTCCGGCCTTGTCTCCTATGCCGGACGGCCAGTGCTCCAAATCGCGGCCCACCTGTTCGTGGAGCGGTTCTTCCGGACCCTGGCGCAGCGATTCGAGGACTGACGCGGCCTATCCGAACGCCCCCACCGAATGCGTGATCGCCGCGCCGATCTCGCGCACCGTGGCGAACAAACGGCCGATCGGCTGAAAGATCGCGGTGTGCTCCCGCCCGTAGGACACGGCGTTCTGCCGGCCGGCCGGCTCGGCGTAGTCCCGCGCCGCCGCCGGGTCGGGCGCGGTCGGGAAGATCTCCGCCAGCAGGTCCAGGCAGGCCGGCACGTCCAGCCGTAGCAGCCGGTCCTCCAGCGCCTGCCGGGTCAGGCCGTGGCGCGGCGAGAACTCGGGGATTTCGGTACCCAGCAGCCAGATTCGCTGGATCGCCGCGATGCGCAACGCATGTAGCAGCACCTCGGCGGTCGCCATGCCCGGCGCATCCGGCCAGGTGCCGGCCAGCGCCAGCCAGTCCGTCTGGATCCGGCGGGACATCGCGGTCACCGGTTGCCACAGGCTCAGGCGGTTCAGCGAGCGGGCCACGCTCATCAGCGCCGCCGCCCGGCCCGGCACGCCGGCGTGCGGCACGCGGTCCAGCCAAGCACCGGGATCGACCAGGCCGACGATGGCGCGCAGCACGTCCATGTCCGAGTGGGCCAGCGCGTGAGCCGCAAAATCCATCGCACGGCGGAACCGCGGGCTCGTCTCCAGCAACGGGCCGAACGATTCCTGGTGCCGCGCTGCAGCCGCACCCAGCCCCTCGAGCGTGTTCGCGCACCAGCCCAGCTGCTGCAAGATGGCATTGTTCGGGATCGCCCGCAGCTCGCGCGGGTGGCGGATCGTGGCTGGCCCGCCGCTGTCGGACTGGCGGGCGGACGGGCGGGAACCGGTCGGGTCCAGCAGCGCCGGGCCGAACGCGCCGAGCAGGGCGGCGTAGCCCGGATCCTCCACCAGGTCGCGCATGCCGCTGCCGATAGTGGTGAAGAAGTCGGCGGCGAAATCCGGCTCGGCGTAGATCGGGTCGTCCACGTCCGGGATGGCGGCGAAGGCGTGCTCAGCGATGCGCGCGACCGTGGCGGCGGCCAACGCCGGCGTGCCGAACAACAGGTATCCATCACCGCCCTGGATCGCGCACTCCTCCCGCACGGCGATCCCCGCCTTGGCGAAGGCCTGGCGGCTGGCGGTGGGGGAGTAGTATTTCAGCCGGTCCGCCATCGAGCCGGGGTGCGCACCGCGGCCGATGCTCTCGCCGCCGGTGTCGAACACCACCACCTCCACCCCGGTCAGCCCGTGCTTGGCCAGCAGCTCCGCCGCCTTCAGCCGCAGCCGCTCGATCAGGTAGGAGGCGGCGAGCTGCCCCACGTAGCGCCCGCTGTCGGAGTAGCCGAATTGCAGGCACATCCGCCCGGTCTCGCGCAGATAGGCGCACCAATGCGGCGAGCGCAGCGCCTCGGCCAGCACCCGGGCGCCCTGCTCCAGCGCCTCCGCCGTCTCGAACAGCGGGCTGATCTCGATCTGCTTCTCGATGCCGAACAGCCGGGCCAGCCACAACGCCGTCAGCAGGGTGTAGCCGCTCTCGGTCTCGGCGATCAGGAAGCGGACGGGCGCGCCGCCGTCGATGTGCTTGACCACCTGGGCCACGGTCATCATCACGCGTACGGCCGAGGCCTGCTCGGCCATCAGCGCGCCGAAATCGACCGGTTCGGGCTGCACCTCGTCCAGCGCCTCGCCGATCGCGGCCAGCAGCACCCGGCGGCGGCTGGCATCGGCGGGCGGGTCAGCCAGGCCGAGCCGCACCCGGGCGGCGTTGTGCAGCTGCGCCGCGTTCAGCCGCACGTGGGTGTGGGCCAGGGACAGCCCATGGCTGGCGAGCCCGGCCCGCGCCACCGCGAGCGGCATCGGGTCCGCCGCGTCAGCGATCGCCGCGTCCAGCAGCTGCAGTACCGGCGCCGGGGTCACCATCGCCGCCTCTCGCTGGCCGACCAGCGCCGCAGCGAAGGCTGCGACCTGCTCCGGATCCTGCCCCGCCGGGCAGGCGGCGACCTGCGCGTCCACCGCCGTCAGCGCCTCGGCCAGCCGGTCGGCCGCCGGGCCCTCGCCCACCTGGCTGCGCGCCCGCTCCAGCTGCAACCGCTTCATCACCAGGCGGAGCCGCAGCGTATCCCACCAGCCGATATCGGTCCGTCCGTCGGTGTCGTAGCCGACCCAGGACGTCATGATCACCGGCTTGGGCGATAGCGAACGCCAGCGGTCCGGCCAGGTGGTGGCAGCCGCGCGTAGCAGGGCGGCAGTGAGCGTGTCCACGGCGTCCCGTCCCCGGCCGATCGCGGCGACCGCCTGCTCGAACTCGTCGGTCAGCGTCGGCTTGGACGGGCGGTGGGAGGCGAAGCCGGGTACGCTCTCGCCGCTGGCCGCACGGGCCAACGCGTCGGCAACTGGGCGCGGTAGGGAGAAAGTGGGGTGTGCTGTGAACACGGCCGCGAACCGGGTGCGCTCGGCGGCGGCGCGGAAGGTGCGGAACGGGACGGGGCTGTCATCCGGATCCGGGCGGACAAGGCGCGCGGCGACCGCCTCCATCGCCGCCTCCGACCCGTCCAGCCCGCCCACATATCCTCGCAGCCGTGCGGCCCGGGCGGTGAACGCGTCATCCCGCAGCCGGCGCACCACCGACTCCAGTTCGTCCAGCGTGAGCGCCCCGGTGTCCATTTGTCGCATGATCGCCAGCGCCGTCGCGAGCACGGGGCTGCCGAACGGGTCGGCGCGGCTGCGGTCGCGCGCCTGCTCCACCAAGGCGAGGAGGCGGCTGGCGAGAGCCTGGACGTCGATCGCTGGGGGGGCGGCCTCAGTGGATACTTCGGGCATGGCAGACAGTGCAGTGCGGCGCGATCCCGAGGCAAGGGGGTTCGTGCGCGCCGGGGTCGCGTGCTAGGGGGCGGCATGTCCACGCTCGACCAGGCCTTCCTAGACGGGGCCGACCCCGACCGGCTTGCCCGGCGTTCCCTCGCGCGCCACCGCGCCTTCGCAACCGCGCTGCTGGCGGCGATGGCGGCGCTCACGCTCGGCAGCTACGCCCTGCCGCCGGGCTGGGGGACGGACCTGCTGCAGGCGGCGGCGAAGGCCGGGTTCGTGGGCGGGGTGGCGGATTGGTTCGCCGTCACGGCGCTGTTCCGCCACCCGCTCGGGCTGCCGATCCCGCACACCGCGATCATCCCGGCGCAGAAGGCGCGGCTGGGCCAGGCGCTGGGCCGCTTCGTCTCCAGGCACGTGTTCACCGAGGCGGAGCTGCGGCGCACGATGGGGCGGATCGACCTGTCCGCCATCCTGCACCGCTTCTTCGCCGACCCGGTATCCGTCCAACCGACGGCGGAGGCGCTGGCCGGGATGCTGCCGCGCCTGCTGGCCACGGTGGAGGACGGCCGGGCCCGCCGCCTGATCGCGCGCCTGGTGCCCCGCGTGCTGGGCGGCAGCGGTGCGAGCGCCGTCGTCGCCCGCGCGCTGCACGGCTTGCTGGAGGGCGGGCGGCACCAGGAGGTGCTGAGCTTCATCCTGGTGCAGTTCCGCGCCCTGCTCGCCGCCAAGGAGGACCAGTTGCGCACCGTGATTGCGGAGCGGGTAAGGGAACAGGGTGGAATGCTGGTCGGCTGGGCGCTGGGGGCGCAGGTGGCGCGCCGGGTGCTGACGACATTGAACACCGAGCTGGACAAGGTGGGGCCGGACGGCTCGGACCTGCGCGACGCGTTCGACGCCTGGATGCGCGCCGAGATCGCCCGCATGGAGACCGACCCGGCGCGCGCCGCCGAGGTGGGTGCGGCGATCCGCAAGGTGGTCGGGCACGAGACGGTGCAGGCCTGGCTGTGGGACATCTGGGCCCGGTTGCGCCTCGCTCTGGAAGCCGATGCCGCCCGGCCCGGCGGCCACACGGTCGCGTTCATCGAGGGCGCCCTGGCCAATTTCGGAGCGTTGCTGGAGTCCGACCCGGCCGTGCGCGCCCGGTTGCAGAGCGCAGTGCAGGGCGTCGTGATCACCGTGCTGCCCTCGGCACAGGCCTCGCTCTCCAGCTTCATCGGTGACGTGGTGGCCAACTGGGACACCGCGACGCTGGTGGACCGGCTAGAACTGCGCGTGGGCAAGGACCTGCAATACGTACGGGTGAACGGGACGGTGGTCGGCTTCTTGGTGGGCGGGCTGCTGTATGGGGTGCTGCGGGCGGTGTTCGGGACGGTGAGCTTCTGATTGCAGGTGGGCTCGCCGCTTTCTGATTGCCGTAACGGTCAGCATGAGCCATGTTCGCTTTCTGTTCTCAAGAACCGGGGTTGCGACAGAATAGCATGGCTCTCGCAGACGACCGGGCAAACGGCTCGGCAGATGACGCACTGGAGGAGGCTCGCCAACGCCTGATCTGGAATGAGCAGCGCAAGATAGAGGCGATGTTCATTAACAATCTCGGAGTTGCCATCGTGGTCACGGGCGCAATCACGCCCTTACTGGCCAGCGTCTATGGGCTGGAGAGTGCTCCCGCCCTTTCCTGGCTGACAAACGGGTGGCTGATCCCTATCTTTCTCATATCGGGGTTTGGGCTCAATGCTCTAGCGGCGCGGTGCTGAAGGGTCTGGTATGAATTTGGTCATGTCCATGGTCTCATTGATCGGCGTACCATTGGGCACCGTTGGACTGATAATGCTCCGGGCCAAATACTTTCCCTATCCCCGGCCGCCACGCCGGTCGGCTGTTTGTCGCAAAACCGAACCGGTCAGCGCCGCAGTCCATCCGGTCGCAGTGGTCATACCTCACCGTTGATGCCCGTGAAGCTCTCCGTCCTCGACCAGTCCACCATCGTCTCTGGCCGCTCGCCGGATGACGCCATCCGCGAGAGTATCGTGCTGGCCCAGCATTGCGAGGCGCTGGGCTATCACCGGTATTGGCTGGCAGAACACCACGCCTCTGCCAGCCAGGCCGGCACCGCGCCCGAGATCCTCATCGCCGCCATCGCGGCCACCACGCGGCACATCCGCGTCGGCAGCGCCGGGGTGATGCTGCCGCATTACGCCAGCCTGAAAGTGGCCGAGCAGTTCCGCGTGCTCGAGGCGATCGCGCCCGGCCGGATCGACCTCGGGCTCGGCCGCGCACCCGGCAGCGACGGCCTGACCGCCCATGCGCTGAACCCGAACGCCGCCCAGGCCGCTGACCATTTTCCCGCCCAGGTGCGCGACTTGCTGGCCTGGGTGGCGGGCGAGCCGCTGATAGAAGGACATCCGTTCCGCAGCATCCAGGCGCAACCGGCTGGGCCGCATGTGCCGGAAGTCTGGGTCCTGGGTTCATCGGCCTATGGCGCGCAGGTCGCTGCCCATTTCGGCCTGCCCTACTGCTTCGCCCACTTCATCACGGACGGCGACGGTGCGGCCGAGGCGTTGGACATCTATCGCGAGCATTACCGCCCCAGCTCGCGCCACCCCGCCCCGCACGCGGCGGTTGCGCTCTGGGCGCTGGCGGCGGATACACAGGGCGAGGCCGAGCGCCTGTTCACCTCCCGTGCACTCTGGCGCCTTGGGCGGGATCGCGGCAGCTACACCACCCTACCCACCATCGAGGACGCCATCGCCTACCCCTACTCCGACCGCGACAAGGCCCGATTGGACCAGATCCGCAATCGCGCAATCTATGGCACCGGCGAGGCCGTGATGGCGAAGATCGGCTCCCTCGCCGCTGAATTGGATGCTGCTGAGATCGCCGTGATCACATCCGTCGCGGACAAGGTGGCCCGGCGCCGCTCCTACACGCTGCTCGCCGAAGCCGCCCAGTTACGGCCGGCGCGTTACGGAACCGCCCTCGCGGCCGAATGAGCCCCGGCGGCGTGCCCGCCATAGCTTGAAGCGGATCATCACGACGGCCACCACCACCGCCACGATCGCAACCGGGATCAACGCGAACGCGACCCACAGGGCCAAGGCCGCGAACGCCAGCCCGGTTGCCACGACGGCGAGTATCACTGCACCCGCAATAATCCGGCTGGACACGGCCACGCGGGGTGGCACCCGGAATTGGCCATCGGGCGTCATGTCGATCTGCAGGCGGGGATCATATGCCATCGTGGGTGAGAAATGGCCCCCGTGAGCACCGCCTTCAAGCCGCCCCTCTCGCGGTTCCTGCGCACCGCCCCGTTCGCCTTTGCCACCCGCGATGCAGGCTTTGCTTCGCATCGGCGTTAACGGTTCGTTCATCCCCGGCCGGTAGCATCCATGGCACGTGCATCCTCAAAAGGAGGTTCCATGCCCTTGGATCACCCGGCCCTGGACGCCGCATCGACCCTCGGCAAGCA
>CAXSEK010000099.1:0-8599 GCA_964235625.1 uncultured Acetobacteraceae bacterium | reverse complement strand
GGCTGTCGGTGGAGGACATCCACGCCGCCAGCCGGTTCGACCCGTGGTTCCTGCGTGAGCTGGCGCGCATCGTGGAGGCCGAGCGCGCCGTCACGGCGTCCGGCCTGCCGAGCGACGCCTACGCGTTGCGCCAGTTGAAAGCGCTGGGGTTCTCGGACAAGCGGCTGGCCGAGCTGACTGGGCAGCCCGAACCCGCCGTGGCTACCGCGCGCGAGGCGGCCGGGGTGCATCCCGTGTACAAGCGGATCGACACCTGCGCGGGGGAGTTCGCCTCCGCCACCCCCTACATGTACTCGACTTACGAGGGTGGATTCGGCACCCCGGCCTGCGAGGCGGACCCGACGGCGCGGACCAAGATCATCATCCTCGGCGGCGGGCCGAACCGGATCGGCCAGGGCATCGAGTTCGACTATTGCTGCGTCCACGCCGCCTATGCCCTGAGGGAGGCCGGGTTCGAGACCGTGATGGTCAACTGCAACCCGGAGACCGTCAGCACCGACTACGACACCTCCGACCGGCTGTATTTCGAGCCGCTGACCGCCGAGGACGTGATCGCGCTGGTGCGCCGGGAGCAGTCCAACGGCACCGTGCTCGGCTGCATCGTGCAGTATGGCGGGCAGACCCCGCTCAAGCTGTCCCACGCCCTGGTGGCGGCGGGCATCCCCATCCTCGGCACCTCCGCGGATGCGATCGACACGGCGGAGGACCGCGAGCGCTTCCAGGCCCTGCTGCAGCGGCTGGACCTGCGGCAGCCCAGGAACGGCCTCGCCCGCACGCCCGAGGAGGCGGAGGCGATTGCGGCCAAGGTCGGCTACCCGGTCGTGCTGCGCCCTTCCTACGTGCTGGGCGGGCGCGGGATGGAGATCGTGCACGACCGCACCGGGCTGCAACGCTACATCCGTGAGGCGGTGCGCGTCTCTGGCGATAATCCCGTGCTGGTGGACCGCTATCTCAACGACGCGATCGAGGTGGACGTGGACTGCATCGCCGACGGTCATACGGTGTACGTGGCCGGGGTGATGGAGCACATCGAAGAGGCCGGCATCCATTCCGGCGACAGTGCCTGCTCCCTGCCGCCGTACAGCCTCTCGCCCGCCACCGTCACCGAGCTGAAGGGGCAGACGGAGGCGATGGCCAAGGCGCTCGGCGTGGTCGGGCTAATGAATGTGCAATACGCGATCAAGGATGGCGAGATCTTCGTGCTGGAGGTCAACCCGCGTGCCAGCCGCACCGTGCCGTTCGTGGCCAAGGCGACCGGGGTGCCGATCGCCAAGATCGGCGCCCGGGTGATGGCCGGGGCGCGGCTGGCCGAGTTCAAGCTGGACGACCAGGCCATCGCGCCGCATGTCGCGGTGAAGGAGGCGGTGTTCCCCTTCGCCCGGTTCCCCAACGTGGACACGATCCTTGGGCCGGAGATGAAGTCCACCGGCGAGGTGATGGGCCTGGACGCCAGCTTCGAGCGCGCCTTCGCCAAGTCCCAGCTCGGGGCGGGGGTGAAGCTGCCCGAAAGCGGCACGGTGTTCCTCAGCGTGCGCGACGCCGATAAGCCGAGCCTGGTGGCGATGGCCCGGCGGCTGACCGAGATGGGGTTCAAGGTCCTGGCGACCTCGGGCACCGCCAAGCGGATCGCGGATGCCGGGCTGCCGGTGAAGCTGGTGAACAAGGTGCTGGAGGGCCGGCCGCATTGCGTGGACGCGATCCGCTCGGGCGAGGTCCAACTGGTGATCAACACCGCCGGGGGGGCGCAATCGCTGTCGGACAGCTTCGACATACGGCGTTCGGCGCTGACCCACGGCGTTCCGCACTACACCACGATCGCCGGCGCCCGGGCCGCGGTGCACGCCATTGCCGCCTTGAAGGCCGGGACGCTTGAAGTCGCTCCGCTTCAGTCCTACTTTCGCGGATCGTTCTAGGGGGCATGGCGGGCGGAGAGCCGCCCGCTGTTCCTCGCTGCCATCCCCTTCCCGGAACCGCGTATCTTGCAGAAATTCCCGATGACCGCTCCCGGCCTTGTCCGACTCGAAACGGAGTTGCGCACCCTCAAGTCGCAGGAACGCCCGGCGGTGATCCGCGCCATCGCGGAGGCGCGCAGCCATGGCGACCTCAGCGAGAACGCGGAGTATGACGCGGCCCGGGAACGCCAATCCTTCATCGAGGGGCGCATCATCGAGCTGGCGGAGATCATCTCCGGCGCGGAGGTCATCGACCCGGCAAGCCTGTCCGGTGACACGGTGAAGTTCGGCGCCCATGTGGGCCTGGTGGACGAGGAGACCGACAAGGAAGCCACCTACCAGATCGTCGGCATGCACGAGGCGGACATCAAGCAGGCACGCCTCTCGATCTCCTCGCCGCTCGCCAAGGCGCTGATCAACAAGAAGGTCGGGGACACCATCTCCGTCCCCGCACCCGGCGGCGACCGCACGTACGAGATCCTGTCCGTCAGCTTCGGCTGAACCGCCCATCGTCTCCCTCTCCTAGCTCTGGGAGAGGGCCGGGGTGAGGGAGCCGCCCGGCACGCTCTCGCAACAGGAGCTGCCATGATCACCCTCGCCGACGTGCAAGCCGCCGCCGACCGCATCGGCTCGCGCGTCATCCGCACGCCATTGCTGCACTCCCACGCCATCAGCATCGCCACCGGCGCGCATGTGACCCTCAAGCTGGAGAGCCTGCAGGCGATCGGGTCGTTCAAGGAGCGGGGTGCCGCCAACAAGCTCGCCTTGCTCACCGCGGCGGAGCGCCGGGCCGGCGTGGTGGCGATGTCCGCCGGCAACCATGCACAGGCGGTCGCGCGCCATGCCAGCTTGCTGGGGATCGCGGCCACCATCGTCATGCCGCGCTTCACGCCGGCGACCAAGGTGTCCCGCACCGCCGCCTGGGGGGCGGCCGTGGTGCTGCATGGCGAGACGCTGGTGGAGGCGGCGGTCCACGCCCGCCGGCTCGCCGCCGAGCAGGGACTGGTGTTCGTGCACCCGTATGACGACCCGGCGGTGATGGCCGGCCAGGGCACGCTGGCGCTGGAGCTGCTGCAGGATGCGGGGGAGCTGGACGCGCTGCTCGTCCCGGTCGGCGGAGGCGGGATGATCGCCGGGTGCGCCGTCGTGGCGGCGGCGCTGCGCCCGGGGCTGGAGGTGATCGGCGTCGAGGTGGAGGGCTACGCGGCGCTCGGGCAGACGCTCGCCGGGCAGGTTGTCGCCGTGGGTGGCCCGACCATCGCCGAGGGCATCGCCGTGCGCGACGTGGGGGTGGCCCCGCTGGAGGTGATCCGTGCCCACGTGGCGGACGTGATCGCCGTGCCGGAGCGGGTGGTGGAGGACGCGATCGCCCTGCTCGCCGAGGGCGGGAAGCTGGTGGCGGAGGGCGCGGGTGCCACGGGGGTCGCGGCCCTGCTCGCCTTCCCGGAACGGTTCCGCGGCCGCCGGGTCGCGACCGTGGTGTGCGGCGGCAACATCGACGCCCGCATTCTGGCCAACGTGCTGTTGCGCGGCCTGTTGCGGGACGGAAGGCTGCTGCGCCTGTTCCTGGAGATTCCCGACCGGCCCGGCGTGCTGGCCGACATCGCCACCCGCATCGCAGCGCGCGGCGGCAACGTGATCGAGGTCACCCACCAGCGCCTGTTCGCCGCTCCCTCGGTGCAGACGGCGGAGCTGGAGGTGATGGTGGAGGCGCGCGACCCGGTGCACGCGAACGAGATCGCGGCGGCGCTGGAGGAGCATTACGTGGTGCGCCGGGCCTGACACCGCTGCACGGAGTTTTGGTGAGTTGCGCGCTTGGGTGCGCTGCCCATGACTGATATGATTACTCGTTCAGGCCGGACGCGGAGCGGGAGGTGGAGGCTGATCTGGAAGCGTTATCAATCAAGCCTTAGAGTCCGACTCTGAACTCATCTGCAACGAGCGAGACGTCGTATGAGCAGCATGGTGGATGCTGCGTATATGAAAGCGACGGAGGAGGCGATCATGGCCTCGAAATCCTTCGCAAGGCGGCGGTTGCGCCATAAACCCACCAAACTATTCCGATCTTCTAACGCACCCGAACTCTCTCGGTTACCTTAAAGAACCAATCGTTCAATAATTTAAGCACGTCGGGGTTATCGTTGTATTTCGCTCAGAGAACTTCCTGTAACTTCGGCAGGTTACTGCAGTCCAGGGTTTGCACGTGCGGGTTGTGGCAGGCCGTTGCTTGATCAACGAATGCACTGACGTCCGGAGGAGTTGTCATAATTTCTCTCAACCCCTTCGATGAAGGTCCGTTTACCACCAAATCTCGGCTCTCCGGCAAAGCCAGATTGAACGGAGAGTTGCCAACGGCGGGGATCGAACCCGCGTCCTCTCGGAGCACGGTTTACCGTGGCCTTACCATTCAGCAACGCTGGCCCTAGCCACATAGCTCGACAGCAACCGGGGAGCAACACACTCGTAAGTCAGCATTTCTGATAGCTGGTTGGCATCTTCCAACCCGGAAGCGGACGATTGCTCCGACTTCCAGATCCTCTATGTCAGACTTGGTCCGACGATCCACAGGGTCAGGCGCGCACCAGCCGCGCCGACTTGGCCTGAGCCGATGCTTGAACTCCCTCGAAGTCCGGGCATGATGTGCGATCGTATGTTTGTTGTCGGCATGGAACATCAAGAATCCTGTCGGACAGCAGGGGCAAATAGGGCGACATCGCTGCAACCTGCGCCAAGGCGGCCGATGGCGCTGCGCGTAAGCGCCCTGTGCGCGGCCAAGTGGGCAACCTTCAAGGAAGCACTGTGCTCGTCGCACGAACACGCCTGCTTCTGAAACATTGCAGACCGCCACCCTGCTGCGCCACACTCGCGTGCGGAGACCCGCGATGACCTTCCAAGCCACCGTCTGCCCGCATGACTGCCCCTCCTGCTGCGCGCTGGAGGTGGACGTTCGCGAGAACCGCATCGGCACAGTCCGAGGTGCGGCGGACAACAGCTACACGGCGGGAGTGATCTGCGCCAAGGTCGCGCGCTACGCCGAGCGCCAGCACCACCCCGACCGCCTGACCACCCCCCTGCTCCGCACCGGGCCCAAAGGGTCGGGGCAGTTCCGCCGGGTCGGGTGGGACGAGGCGCTGGACCGGATCGCCGGGCAGTTCACCACCCTCGCCGCCCGGCACGGGGCCGAGACGGTGTGGCCGTACTACTTCGCCGGCACCATGGGCCACGTGCAGCGGGACGGGATCAACCGGCTGCGCCACGTGATGAAATACTCGCGCCAGAAACTCACCATCTGCACCACCGCCGTCGAGTCTGGCTGGCGCGCCGGGGTCGGCCGGGTCACCGGGCCCGACCCGCGGGAAATGGCGCAGAGCGACCTGATCGTCATGTGGGGCGGCAACCCCGTCGCCACCCAGGTCAACGTCATGACCCACATCAGCCGCGCCCGGAAGCAGCGCGGCGCCAAGCTGGTCGTGGTCGACCCCTACCGCACCGGCACCGCCGCCGTCGCCGACACGCACCTGGCCGTCCGGCCCGGCACGGACGCTGCCCTCGCCTGCGCCGTGATGCACTGCGCCTTCCGCGACGGTCGTGCCGACCGCGCCTACATGGCGCGCTACGCCGACGTGCCGGACGAGCTGGAGGCGCATCTGCGCAGCCGCTCGCCGGAATGGGCGGCAGCGATCACCGGGCTCACAGTGGCCGAAATCGAGGCGTTCGCGCTCGCCTACAACGGCACCGACCGCGCCTTCCTCCGCCTAGGCTACGGGTTCAGTCGGGCGCGCAACGGCTCGCAGATGATGCACGCCGTCACTTGCCTGCCGACGGTCACCGGCAAGTGGCAGCACGAAGGTGGGGGAGCGTTCTGGAACAACCGCGACATCTACACCTGGGACAAGACGCTGATCGAGGGGCTGGATCAGCGCGATCTCTCGGTGCGCATGCTGGATATGAGCCGCATCGCCTCCGTGCTCAACGGCAACCGGCAGGACCTGGGCGACGGCCCGGCGGTGCACGCGCTGCTGATCCAGAACACCAACCCGGTGACGGTGGCGCCCGACAGCAACCGCGTGCGGCGCGGCTTCGCACGCGAGGACCTGTTCACCGTCGTGCACGAGCAGTTCATGACCGAGACGGCGGCGATGGCGGATATCGTGCTGCCGGCGACCACGTTCCTGGAGCACGACGACATCTACCACGCCGGCGGCCACAGCCACGTGCAAGTCGGCCGCAAGCTGGTGGAGCCGCCGGGCGAATGCCGTTCCAATCACGCAGTGACCGCGGCACTGGCCGCTCGGCTTGGCGCCAAGCACCCCGGTTTCGACATGACGGCGCTGGAGCTGGCGGACGCGACGCTGCGGGCGTCCGGCTATGGCAGCGTGGCGGAGGTAATTGCCGGGCGCTGGGTGGACCGGCAACCCGGCTTCCGTGAGAGCCACTTCCTGGACGGCTTCCAGCAACCGGGCGGACGCTTCCGCTTCGCGCCGGACTGGGCGTCGATCGGGCCGGACCATGCCACCATGCCGCGTCTGCCGGATCACTGGGCCGCCTATGACGGGGCAGATAGTGGCCAGCCATTTCGCATGGTGACCGCCCCGGCGCGGCAGTTCCTGAACACCAGCTTCACGGAGACGCCGACCTCCCGCAAGCGCGAAGGCCGCCCGGAGGCGATGCTGCACCCGGACGATGCGGCACAGCTAGGCGTGGTGCCGGGTGACCGACTGCGGCTCGGCAACAGCCGAGGCGAGGTGATACTGCACGCGGCGATCGGCACGGGCCAGCAGCCCGGCACGGTGATCGTCGAGAGCATCTGGCCGAACGCGGCCTTCGAGGGCGGGATCGGGATCAACGCCTTGACCAGCGAGGACCCGGCCTTCCCCAACGGGGGGGCCGTGTTCCACGACACGGCGATCTGGGTGCGGGCCGAAGCCGCCACCCTGGCGATGGAGCCGCTGGCAGTCGCCGCCGAATAAGCCCGGGAGCGCGCGCCTCCGACCCTGGCCCGGCTACTTCCTCTTGGCGTGTCGTGCTGTGGCTGCCGGGGAACGGTAGAGCGCCGGGTAGAGTTGCGCCAGGGCGGCGTGCCACCCATTTCGGAGGCCACGAAGGAGTTGCTCATGGCCAATTGGTTCGGCGGCGCCAGCAAGGCGGATGCAGAGGAAAAGGTTTACCCGGTTCAGAAGTCCGATGCGGAGTGGAAGCAGACGCTCTCGCCCGAGCAATTCCGCGTGCTGCGGCAGCACGGCACGGAGCGGCCCGGCACGCACCCGTTCAACTATGAAAAGGGCACCGGCGTGTTCGCCTGCGCCGGGTGCGGCCAGGCCCTGTTCACGTCCGACACGAAGTATGAGAGCGGCAGCGGCTGGCCGAGCTTCTTCCAGCCGATCGAGGGCGCGGTCGAAACGACGACCGACCGCACGCTCGGCATGGTGCGGACCGAGGCGCATTGCAGCAAGTGCGGCGGCCATCTGGGACACGTCTTCCCCGACGGGCCACGGCCGACCGGTGACCGCTATTGCATGAACGGGCTGTCGCTGACGTTCGAACCGGGCTGACTTGCGGAGCCACTCCAGGTCGTTGATGGTCCGCGCCCACCAGCACCTGGAGGCGGTATGTCGCTAGAGATCAAGGTCGGCCCGCCGCAGCTCGCGATCCACGAGGGCAACACCGTGCTGATCACGGGTCCGGACGGACAGGTCCCCTGGCCGACGGTTATGGGCCTGTATTTCCTCGACACCAGGATGATCAGCGCCTGGCTGCTATATGCGAACGGCGTCGAGTGGGAGCTGCTGAACAGCGGCACGCCGCTCTACTACCTGGCACGCATCTACCTCACCAACCGCGCGATCCCGACCGAGGCGGGTGACATCCCGGCCCGGACGCTCAGCCTGGAAATCGGCCGCCGGCTCGAGGGGGGGATGCACGAGGATTTCGACATCACCAATCACGGGCCGATCGCCGTCCGCTTCAACCTCGAAGTGGTGATCCGCAGCGATTTCGCCGACGTGTTCGAAGTCAAGTCCGACGACATCGTCCGTCGCGGGCGTATTACCAGCGAGTGGTCCGACGCAGACCAACGCTTGATCAACACCTACGGCAACCGGGATTTCCACCGCGCCGTCTGCGTTTCGGCGGAGATGACGCCGGTGGCCGCCGTGTATGCCAATGGCCGGATCAGCTTCGAAGTGTCGCTGCCGCCGGGCGGCACGTGGCACACCTGCCTGCGCTACGAACTGCATGACGGGGACGCGGCGACGGCGGCGCCGGGGAGCTGCGCCCATGTCGCCAACAGCAACACCGACCGGATCATGCGGGAGTGGCGGGCAAGCGTCACCAAGCTGTCGAGCCCGAACCTTGCGTTCCAGCATCTGTATGACCAGTCGCTGGACGACATGGCGGCGCTGCGGCTGCCGTTCGCGACTAGCAGCACCGCGACGATGAAGGAGTTCGTGCCGGCCGCGGGGCTGCCGTGGTTCGTCGCCCTGTTCGGGCGCGACAGCCTGATCGTGGCGCTGCAGAACGCGATGGTCTACCCGGATTTCGCACAGGGAGCGCTCGACGTGCTCGGGCAATGGCAGGCGACGGAGCGCGACGACTATCGCGACGCCGAACCCGGCAAGATCCTGCACGAGTTGCGCCGAGGTGAGCTG
>CAXSEK010000098.1:0-8611 GCA_964235625.1 uncultured Acetobacteraceae bacterium | reverse complement strand
CAAACGGTTCTTCCTACTGCTGCACGTCTTCCTGGAGCGGCGCTACAAACGGGTCGAGATCGTGTTCATCCGCCACACCGAGGTCGCGGAGGAGGTGGACGAGCAGACCTTCTTCACCGACCCCCGCAGCGGCGGCACCGTGGTGTCCACCGCGCTGGCCGAGCTGATGCGCATCCAGAAGGCGCGCTACCCGTCCGACTCGTGGAACATCTACGCCGCCCAGGCGTCGGACGGCGACAGTTCCAGCGGCGACACGCAGAGGGCGGTGGGCATGCTGGAGAACGACATCCTGCCGGTCGTGCAGCATTTCGCCTACATCGAGGTCGCAGCCTCGGCGGCACTGATCCGCGGGCAGACCGATCTGTGGCGCGGCTACGAGCCGCTGGCGCAGCGGGCGCCGCGGCTGGCGATGCGCCGGGTGGCCGACAAGGGGGAGATATTCCCCGTGTTCCGCGACCTTTTCGGACGCAAGGCGGCGGCATCGTGAGCCTGCTCTACGAGGGCACCGACTGGGACTTCCGCACCCTGAACCGCAGCTACGACGCGATCGAGCGTATCGCGTGCGAGGAACTCGGGCTGGAGATCTATCCCAACCGGATCGAGGTCATCACGTCCGAGCAGATGCTCGATGTGTACACCGCGCATGGCATGCCGCTGACCTACCGCCACTGGTCGTACGGCAAGCGGTTCCTGCAACACGAATCCAGCTACCGGCAGGGCTACACCAGCCTGGCCTACGAGGTGGTGATCAACTCCAACCCCTGCATCAGCTACCTGATGGAGGAGAACACCGCCACGATGCAGGCACTGGTGATCGCGCATGCGGCGTTCGGGCACAACCACTTCTTCCGCAATAACCACCTGTTCCGGCAGTGGACGGAAGCCTCCGCGATCCTCGACTACCTGGAGTTCGCGCGCAAATACGTCGGCAACTGCGAAGACCGCTACGGCGTGGCGGCGGTGGAGCGGGTGCTGGACGCAGCGCATGCGCTGTCCCGCCACGGGGTGCACCGGCATGGCGGCGCCCGCCCGCTGAACCTGAAGCAGGACACCAAGCGGGAGGCGGAACGGCGCGAGTACGATGAGCGGGTGTTCGACGACCTCTGGCGCACGCTGCCCGGCAAAAAGACGGCGGCGGCGGCGGACCCGGTCGGGGACCGGCGGCGGCATCTTGGCCTGCCGGAAGAGAACCTGCTGTATTTCATGGAAAAGACCTCGCCCCGGCTGCAATTCTGGGAGCGGGAGATCATCCGCATCGTGCGGCTGATCGCGCAGTATTTCTATCCGCAGCCGCAAGCCAAGCTGATGAACGAGGGCTGCGCCACCTGGACGCACCAGCGCATCATGACCCGGCTGCACGAGACCGGGCAGATCGACGACGCGGCATTCCTGGAGGTGCTGCACTCCACCAGCAACGTGATCTCGCAATGGAGCTTCGACCGCGGCGGCCCCGGGTTCAACCCGTACGCGCTGGGCTACGCGATGATGAGCGACATCGAGCGGGTGTGCACCGCGCCCACGGCCGAGGACCGCGCCTGGTTCCCGGACTGGGCCGGCAACGGCGACCCGGTCGGCACGCTGCGCTACGCCTGGGCCAACTTCCGCGACGAGAGCTTCGTGCTGCAGTACCTGTCGCCGGCGGTGATCCGAAAATTCAGGATGTTCCGCCTGATGGACGACACGACGGACCCGACGCTGCTGGTGGACGCGATCCATGACGATGCCGGCTACCGCGCGATCCGCCGGAGCCTGGCCCACAGCTATGACCCGGGCGAGGCAGACGCCGACGTGCAGGTGGTGGACGTGGACCTGGCGGGCGACCGGAAACTGATCCTGCAACACCGCACCAAGCCCGGTGAGTTGCTGGCCAAGAAGGACGCGGAGCTGACGCTGCGGCACATCGCGGCGCTCTGGGGTTACGAGGTGCGGCTGCAGGAAGTGGACGCCAACACGGAGTACGTGCTGGCGACGCACACGGCGAGCCCGCCGGCGGCCTAGGGAGTCAGCGGCGGCCGCCTCCGCCACCATGGAAGCCGCCGCCGTGGAAGCCGCCGCCGTGGAAGCCGCCGCCGCCAAAGCCGTGGCCGCCGAAGCCGTGACCGCCGCCGCCGAAGCCGTGTCCTGCGAAGCGGCTACCGGCGAAGCCGCCGAAGCGGTGGTCGTAGAAGCCGTGGCCGAAGCCGTGATGGTAGCCGCCGAAGCCGTAGCCGCCATAGCCGCCGAACCCGTCATAGCCGCCGTAGCCACCATAGCCGCCACCGTCATAGCAGCCGGCCAGGGCGAGCAGGGTCAGCAGGGCCAACGCAGTCCGGGTTCTTGCCCTCATGACCGGTCAAACACGTCGACGTAGTTCGCCATGTTCCCGCTACCCTGGCTGATCATGCCGTTGCAGGTCATGCGCCGGCCGTCCGGGGTCAGGGTGCAGGTGAGCTTGTCGGTTTGCCCCGTCGAATCGAGGAACGTTGCCTGCAGGGTGGCGGCGGTAAGCTGGACCGCGGCCGTGGTATCGCCGCTGATCGGGTAGAACTCGCCATTGGCCGCCAGGTCGAAAGTGGACTTGTCGGTCTGGCCTTGCGCGTCGGTCACGGTCAGGGTCCAGCGTACGTGCATCGCGTCCGCCCGGGCGATGTCGGTGACGATGTCCCGCGGCGGTGTCTCGCCCGGCGGCTGCTTCGACAGCGCCAGGTTGAGGTGCCAATGACCAACGAACGGGCTGGCCTGCGCACGGGCCATAGATGGCAAAACGCAGGCCGAGAGGGCGGCGGCGGCGTATCCGGCACGGGGCCATTGCATGGCGAACTCCTAGAGGGCTGGATGCCTAAGTTCGCCGGCTCGCGCCGGTTCGCTGGCCGCTCGAGATGGGGCCGGGCCCGCCACCCTTGGCCACCCCGGCCGCCCCGCCTACAACCAGGCTCATGAAAGCAGCCATCACCGGGATCGCCGGGCCGGAGCTCACCGCCGGCGAGACTGCCCTGTTCCGGGAGCACCGCCCGGCCGGGGTCATCCTGTTCGCGCGCAACATCCAGGACCCGGCGCAGCTCGCCTCCCTTACGGCGCAGATTGCCCGGGTGCTGCCGCCGTTGGCCGTGATCGCGATCGACCAGGAAGGCGGGCGCGTGGCCCGGCTGCGCCCGCCGCACTGGCTGCGGCATCCGTCGGCCGGCCGCCTCGGCGCGTTGCACGACGCGGACCGTCCGGCGGGGTTGCGCGTTGCCTGGCTGACCGGAACGCTGATCGGGCTGGAGGCGGCGGCGGCCGGGATCGGCGTGGTGAACGCCCCCGTGCTGGACCTGGCCGTGCCCGGCGCCAGCAGCGTGATCGGGGACCGTGCCTACGGCACCGACCCGGCGGTGGTGGGGGACATGGCCGCAGCCGCCGCCGCCGGGCTGCTCGCTGCCGGGGTGCAGCCGGTCGGCAAGCACTGTCCAGGCCACGGCCGCGCCACCGTGGACAGCCACGCGGCGCTGCCCCGGCTGGACGGCACCGCCGCCGGCGACCTGGCGCCGTTCGCCCGCTGCGCCCATCTGCCCTGGATGATGACCGCCCACATCGTCTACGCCGCCGAGGATCCGGAGCGTCCAGCTACCCTGTCCCCGACAGTGATCGGGGAGGTGATCCGCTTGCGGCTCGGGTTCGAGGGGGTACTGGTCAGTGACGACCTCACCATGAAGGCACTCTCCGGCACTCCGGCCGACCTCGCCCGGGCGGCACTGGCCGCGGGGTGCGACCTGGCGCTGCACTGCTCCGGCGTGCTGGAGGAGACGGCCGAGCTGCTGGCCGCCTGCGCGCCCGCCACCGACGCGGCACTGAACCGGATGCGGAGCGCGCTGTTCCTGGCCGAACGCTCCCGCCAGGCGCTGGACCCGTCGGCGCTGCTGGCCGAGCGGGACGCCCTGTTGGCCGCATCCGCTTGATCCCAGACTGGATGCGGATCGCGACGCAGATCGCGGCGGTCATCATCGCCATCGTGCTGCACGAGGCGGCGCATGGTGTCACGGCCTACGCGCTTGGCGATGACACGGCGAAGCTTGCGGGGCGGTTCTCGCTCAACCCGCTGCGCCACATCGACCGGTTCGGCACGATCGTGCTGCCGGGCTTCCTCATCGTGTCCCAGTTGATCGCGTCCGGTCATGTGTCGTTCATGTTCGGCTGGGCCAAGCCGGTGCCGGTCAATGCCGGGCGGTTCCGCTACCCGCGGCAGCAGATGGCGGTGGTGGCGGTGGCGGGGCCGCTGAGCAATTTCTTCCTGGCCTGGATCGCCGCCCTGATGCTGCCGCTGCATTGGCTGGAGGTGCCGCTGACCGTCGGTACCGAGTTCTGGAGCAGCTTTCTATTGTATAACCTGCTGCTCGGGCTGTTCAACCTCTTGCCAATCCCGCCGCTGGATGGCGGGCGGATCATGGTCGGCATCCTCCCGGCCGCGCTCGCCTTTCGCTGGGCGCGGCTGGAGCGGGCGGGGCTGGTGCTGGTGCTGCTGGCGGTGTTCCTGCTGCCGTTGCTGCTGTCCGAGTTCGGCGTGGCGTTCGACCCGATCAGCTGGGGGCTGGATTTCCTGATGCCGCGCATCGGCCGGCCGATCCTGTGGCTCGCGGGCCACGATGTCTGACGCCGGGCACGGCCAGCAGCTGGCGCTGCAGCTCGAGGGGTTCGAGGGCCCGCTCGACCTGCTGCTGGACCTGGCGCGGGCGCAGAAGTTCGACCTGGCCAAGATCTCCATCCTGCGCCTGGTGGAGCAGTTCCTCACGGCGGTGGAGGGGGCGCGGCGGGTACGGCTGGAGCTGGCAGCCGACTGGCTGGTGATGGCCGCCTGGCTGACCTGGCTGAAATCACGGCTGCTGCTGCCAGATGACGAGCCGGATGCGGCCGAGGGGATGGAGGCGGCGGAGGTGCTGGCCGCCCGGCTGCTGGCGCTGCAGGCCATCCGCGCCGCCGCCGCCTGGCTTGGTGATCGCCCGGCGCTGGGCCGTGACGTGTTCGCGCGTGGCGAGGGCGAGTCGTTCACCGAACTGGACCGCTCGGGCCTGGCGGCCGACACCGCGGCCCTGCTGCGGGCCTACATGGCCGCGGTGCGCCGGGGCGGCGGGCGCCGCACCTACCGCCCCGCCGCCGTGCCGTTCTGGAGCGTGCAGGACGCGCTGGGCCGGCTGAGTGCCATGCTCGGCCGCACGCTGGACTGGACGGTGCTGGAGCAGTGGCTGCCCGAGCTGCCGGCGGACCCGCTGGCCTGGCGCGCGGCCACCGCCTCCACCCTGCTTGCCGGGCTGGAGCTGGCGCGGGACGGCCAGATGCGGCTACGCCAGGACCAGCCGTTCGGCCCCATCCTGCTCGCCGGCATGGCCGAACCCAGGAGTCCCGACCATGGATGAGGAGCATCTGCGCCTGGCCGAGGCGCTGGTGTTCGCCAGCGCGGAGCCGGTGCCGGCCCGGGCGCTGCAACAACTGCTGCCGCCGGAGACGGAGGCGGAGGCGGTATTGCACGCCCTGCGCGAGCGCTTTGCCGGCCGGGCGGTGACGCTGGTGGAGGTCGCCGGCGGCTGGCAGTTCCGTACGGCGGTGGATCTAGCGCCGGTGCTGCGCCGGGTGGTGCCGCAGCCGCGCCGCCTGCCGCGGGCCGCGATGGAGACGCTGGCGATCGTCGCCTACCACCAGCCGGTCACGCGGCCCGAGATCGAGGAGATGCGCGGTACCAGCCTGTCGCAGCAGACCATGGACGCGCTACTGGAGACGGGGCTGATCACGGCACTCGGCCGCCGCGAGGTGCCGGGCCGGCCGACGCTGTGGGGCACGACGGTGGCGTTCCTGTCGCAGTTCGGCCTGCGCGACCTGAAGGACCTGCCGAAGCGGGAGGATCTGCTGATCGAGCCGCCGCCCGTCATTGCCGTGCCGGTGGAGCAGGCACCTGCGGAGGTTCACCTGGAAGCCAGCGGTTTCCCACCTCAGATATAGCGTGCTAGACGGCGGGGCGGGAGTGCGGAGCCTATGTTCGATTTTGCCTGGTCCGAGATTGCCTTGATTGGCGGCGTGGCACTCGTGCTGATCGGGCCCAAGGACATGCCAGTCGCCATCAAGGCGATCACGGGCGCGATCAAGAAGGCGCGGCGCATGGCCGCCGAATTCCAAACCCACGTGGACGACCTCGTGCGTGACGCGGACCTGCACGAGGTGCGGGACGGCATCCGGCAGATTCGGAGCATGGACATCCGCGGCTCCATCGCGCGTGCTGTGGACAGTGACGGGACGATCCGCAAGACGCTGATGGACGACCCGATGCGCCCGCCGCCCCCGGTGGTGACCACCCCGGTAGAGGCGCTGCCCGAGCACACGATCGCAGCTCCCGGACCGGACGCCGAGCCTGCCCTGGCGGCCCCTGCCTTTATCCCGCCAGCCGAAGCCGTGGTGGCTGAACCCGCCCCGGTGCCGCTTGCCGCACCGGCGTTCATCCCGCCCGAGGCGGCCGCCCACGGCCCGGCCCGGGGCGCCTGATGTCCGCCGTCGCCGAGAAGCCGGACGATCCGATCAACGACACACCGATGCCGCTGCTGGCGCATCTGGTGGAGCTGCGAAAGCGGGTAATGTGGTCCGCCGTGGCGTTCTTTGCCGCCTTCGTGCTGTGCTACCATTTCTCGACGCAGATTTATTCGTTCCTTGCAAAGCCGTTGGCGGACATCCTGCAATCCCGCACCGGGCAGGACCGGCGGATGATCTACACGGCGCTTTACGAGGCCTTTTTCACCTACATAAAAGTTGCTGTCTTCGGCGGTGCGTTCCTGGGCTTCCCGGTGATCGCGAGCCAAGTCTATATGTTCGTGGCGCCCGGCCTGTATCGCAGTGAGAAAAAGGCTTTCCTGCCGTTTTTGATTGCTACTCCCGTGCTGTTCGTGATGGGCGCAGCGCTGGCCTACTACTTCGTCTTCCCAGTTGCCTGGCGCTTCTTCTTGGGCTTTGAGAACCCGAACGGTGCTGGCGGAATGCCGATCGAGTTGCAGGCCAAGGTGGGGGAATACCTCGACCTGGTGATGAAGCTGATCTTCGCGTTCGGCATTGCGTTCCAGTTGCCGGTGCTGCTGACGTTGCTGGCCAAGGTCGGCATCGTATCCTCCCGCAGTCTGAAGAAGATGCGACGCTACGCCTATGTCGGCATGTTCGTGGTCGCCGCGGTGCTGACGCCGCCGGACGTGATCACGCAATGCGGCTTGGCGCTGCCGCTGATCATCCTCTACGAGATCTCCATCGTTGCCGCGCGGTTCGTCGAGAAAAAGCCGGTAGACGTTTGATTTGGCCTGACACGGTCGCGCGGCGGGACTTTCGTCATGCCAGGTCTTGACCCTGTTATCCACGGGTCCGGCCAAGACACGTCGACCGCCCTGGAACTCCGACAGTGCGACACCGCCTCAGGCCTGCGGTGAGCCTCGCCCTGGAGACCAGGGTCAGGCCCCGGTATAACGGATTGCGGTTGGGCAGTGGAATCTCCGGCATGGCGCTTGCAGCGGGAGCGTGATAACCCGGAGGCCTTGCTGATGACGCGACTAACCCGCCGTTCCACGCTCGGCCTGCTGTCCGGTTCGGCCTTCGTCCCCTTCAGCCGCCGGGCTGCGGCGCAGGAGAAGACCTTCGTCATCGGGCTCGACCTGCCGTTGACCGGGGCGCAGGCGGACACCGCGACCCTGGTGCGCTACGGCGTGCAGAGCGCCATCGATGACCTCAACGCGAAGGGCGGCGTCGCGGGCTACAAGCTGTCGATGTTGGTCTTGGATGACGGCACCGCGACCTCTGGCCAGTACGACCCGGCGCAGGCCGCCACCAACGCGCGCAAGATGGTGTCCGACCCGAGCGTGATGGCGGCGATCGGCCCGATGAACAGTGGTGCCGCCAAGGCGATGACGCCGATCCTGAGCCAGGGTGGGCTGGCGACGATCACGCCCAGCGCCACCAACCCGGACCTGACCTCGCCCAAGTTCGTCCAAATCTATCGCCCGGCCGGGCAACTCGTGTTTTTCCGCACCGTCACCACGGATGCGTTCCAGGGCCCGAGCATGGCCAATTTCTACCTCGAGACGCTGAAGCTGAAATCGGTGTACATCCTCGACGACAGCGGCGCGTACGGGGTGGGGTTGGCGGACGCGTTCGAGCGGCAGGCGCGCGCGAAGGGGTTGCAGGTGCAAGGCCGCGACCGGCTCGATCCGAAGCAGGCGGATTACTCGGCGATCCTCACCAAGATCAAGGCGCTTGCCCCGGATGCACTCTACACCGGCGGCGATGCGCAGGCCGGGGTGAAGCTGATGAAACAGACCTACGAGATCATGCCGGACGTGGTGAAGGGCGGCGGGGACGGCTTCTTCGGGCCGGAACTGCTGACGGCCGGCGGCTTCCCAGCGGCGCAGGGCTGGTACACGACGATCGCCACTCCGCACGTGACGGAGGACAAGAATGTCGAGCCCTGGTTGAAGTCGTTCCAGGACAAGTTCAGCCGCCAACCGTCCGACTACTCGATCACAGGGTACGACGGGGTGATGGTGATCGCCGACGCGCTGGAGCGGGTTGCGAAAGCCGGGCCGGTGACGCGGGCCGCGGTACGGGCGGCGATCGCGACGGCCAAGGTGAAGACGTTCCA
>CAXSEK010000097.1:0-8612 GCA_964235625.1 uncultured Acetobacteraceae bacterium | reverse complement strand
CAGCCGGCGATGCCGGAGAAACCGCCGGTGGGCAGCACGACCAGCAGGTAGATGAATAGGCCGATCAGGATCGACGGCGCGGAGAGCAGCACGTCCGACACGAAGCGCACGGTGTTACCCAGGGCCGAGCCGCTGGAATACTCCGAGAGGTAGGTGCCGACCATGAGCCCGCTCGGGGTGCCGATCAGGGTACCGATTAACGTCTGCAGCACGGTGCCGACGATGGCGTTGGCCAGCCCGCCATTGGACCCGGCAGGGGCTGTGTTCTTGTACAGCACACCCAGCGAGAGCCCGGAGATCCCGCGCGAGATCAGCGTCCACAGGATCGAGGCCAGCAGCGCCAGGCCGATGACGGTGGCCAGGATGCACAGCCCGGCCACGATCCGGTCCGACAGGCGGCGGCGCCGGGCGAGGCGGCCGGCCATTTCATGCTTGCGGGCGGCCTCGGCGCTGCCGCCGGCGGGGGAGAGGGTGCTACTCATGTGGTCAGACCTTGGCCCGCGGGCGCAGCAGCAGCCGCGAGATGGCGAGGACGACGAAGGAGATCACGAACAGGATGAACCCCAGCGCCAGCAGCGAGGACAGCTTCAGGCTGCCGGCCGGCGATTCCGGGAACTCCAGCGCCACGAGGGAGGCGATCGTGTTGCCCGGCGCGAACAGCGAGGGCGAGATGCGGTTGGTGTTGCCGATCACGAACGTCACCGCCAGCGTCTCGCCCAGCGCGCGGCCGAGGCCGAGCATGATGCCGCCCACCACGGACGACCGCGTGTAGGGCAGCACGATAGAGCGCATCACCTCCCACTTGGTGCAGCCGATGCCGTAGGCGGATTCCTTGAACATCGGCGGCACCGTCAGGAACACGTCGCGCATGGTGGCGGCGATGAACGGGATGATCATGACGGCGAGGATCAGGGCGGCGGTCAGGATGCCGGTCCCGAACGGCGCGCCCGAGAACAGCGCGCCGATGTAGGGCAGGTCACCGAAGGTGTCGATGAACCACGGCTGGATCGGGTCGGCCATGATCGGGACGATCACGAAGAAGCCCCACATGCCGAAGATGATGGAGGGGATGGCCGCCAGCAGCTCGATGGCGGTGCCGACCGGCTTGCGCATCCATTGCGGCGCCATCTCGGTGAGGAAGAAGGCGATCCCGAACGCGAGTGGGACGGAGATCAGCAGCGCCAGCACGGCGGTGACGATGGTGCCGTAGATCGGCACGGCGGCGCCGTAGATGTCCTGCACCGGGTCCCAGTCGGCATCGGTCAGGAAGCCGAACCCGAACGCGCGGAACGCCTTCAGCCCGCCGATGAACAGGGTGACGATGATGGCGCCGAGCAGCACCAGGACGAGGATGCCGGCGGCGGTGGCCAAGCCGGCGAACACGCGGTCCCCGAGGGAGCCGGTGCCCGTCGCGCGGGGCCGGGCGGGAACCCTGGGCGGCTGGGTTTCGGGGGAGGCGGCAAGGACGTCTGACACGGGGCCATCCGGACGGGGGTGGGGGAGAATGCGGCCGGGCACCGGGGGGGTGCCCGGCCTGGGCGGGCTTATTTATAGACGGGCTTGCCGTCGGCCATGATGTCCTTGCGCCAGGCGGCACGGACGGTGGTCTGCACGGCGGGCGGCAGCGCGATGTAGTCCAGGTCGGTCGCGACCTTCGCCCCGCTATTGTAGCACCAGTCGAAGAACTTCAGGACGTTGGCGCTCTTGGTGGCGTCCTTCGGGTCCTTCGGCAGCAGGATGAAGGTCGGCGACACGATCGGCCAGACCGCGGCGCCGCTGAGGTCGATCAGGCTAACGGCGAAGTTCGGCGCGCCGGCCCAATCGGCGGCGGACGCGGCGGCGGTGAAGGAGGCGGTGGTCGGCGTGACGAAGGCGCCGGACTTGTTGCGCAGCTGCGTCGTCACGAGGTGGTTCTGCGTGGCATAGGCGTTCTCGACGTAGCCGATAGCGCCGCGGGTGTGGCCGACGGTGGCCGCCACGCCGTCATTGCCCTTGGCACCGGCGCCGGCCGGCCACTTGACGCTGGTGTTGGCGCCGACCGTGCTCTTCCAGTCGGGGCTGACGGCCGAGAGGTAGGACGTCCAGACGAAGGATGTGCCGGACGCCTCGGCGCGGTAGACTGGGGCGATTGCGATGCCCGGCAGCTTCAGGCCCTGGTTCAGCGCCTCGATCCTGGCATCGTCCCATTTGGTGATCTTGCCGGCATAGATGTCGGCCAGGACTTCCCCGGTGAGCTTCAGCTGGTCGGCCTTGACCTCGGGAATGTTGACGATGGGAACGACGGCGCCCATCACGGTCGGGAATTGCAGCAAGTTGGCGGATTGCAGCTTTGCAGGGTCCATCGGGGCGTCCGAGGCGCCAAAATCGACGGTCCGGTTGGTGATCTGGTTCTGCCCGCCACCGGAACCGATGGCCTGGTAGTTGAGCTCGATCCCCGTTGCCGCCTTCGCGGCCTCGCCCCACTTGGCATAGACGGGGGCGGGGAAAGTCCCGCCAGCACCGGTGATCTGCTGCGCACCTGCCGCAAACGACAACCCGGCGAACACGGCCGCTAGGGCCGCGCGAGAAATCTTCATGCATCCTCCTGGTGTGACTGGACCCGCCGAAGACCGGCCGGACCAATTCGCGGAGGACCCTAGGCGCGGCCGGCGACGGCAATGTGACAGTGAGATGACGGTACGATGACAATGACCCCGCGACAGCCACCGGACCCGATGAGAGCTTCCGTGCCCGAGCACGAGATCACGCAACTGACCACCCGCGTTGCCTACGAGAACCGCTGGCTGCGCGTGCGGGAGGATACCGTGCGACGGGCGGACGGCTCGGTGGGGCTGTACGGTGTGGTGGAACGGCGGGAGTTCGTTGTGGTGGTGCCGTGGCAGGACGGTCGCATCACCCTGGTCGAGCAATACCGCTACCCGGTCCGCCGCCGGCTGTGGGAACTGCCGATGGGCACGTGCGAGCCGGGCGTGGCCCCGCCCGAGACGGCCCGCACCGAGCTGCGGGAGGAAACAGGGCTGGTCGCCGACAAGGTCGCGTTCGTCGGCACGGTGTTTCAGGGCGCCGGCTACAGCGACCAGGCCGGGCACATCTATCTGGCGACGGGGCTGCGGCAGGGACCGTCGGCGCGCGAGGCGAGCGAGCAGGGCATGATCCAGCGGGCGATGGACCTGGCGGAGCTGGAGGGCATGATCCGGGATGGCACGATGCAGGACGCGGTCAGTCTGGCCGCGATCGCCATGCTACGGGTTCGCGGCCTGCTGTAGGCGCGTTTTGACGGCGCACCCGCACCCGCCGATAAACCTCCGATGCCCCGCCGAGTCGATTACCCTGCGCCCGCCCTCATCACCGATACGGACGCGCTGGCCGCGCTCTGTGCCCGGCTACGGACTGAATCCTTCGTGACCGTGGACACCGAGTTCATGCGGGAGCGCACTTATTATCCCGAGCTGTGCGTGGTGCAACTGGGGGGCGAACACGAGAACGCCGTGATCGATGCGATGGCGGACGGGCTGGACCTGCAGCCGCTGGCCGCGCTGATGCGCGACGAGGCGGTACTGAAGGTGTTCCACGCCGCGCGGCAAGATATCGAGATCTTCCTCGAGTTGTTCGGCAGCGTGCCCAAGCCGCTATTCGACACTCAGGTTGCCGCCATGGTGGCCGGGTTCGGCGACCAGGTGGGCTATGACGCGCTGGTGGGCGCCCTGACCGGCGGGCAGATCGACAAGGCGCACCGCTTCAGCGACTGGTCCGCCCGCCCGCTTTCCCCCGCCCAGGTGAGCTACGCCGCAGCGGACGTGACCCACCTGCACACGGCGTATCAGCGGCTGCGCGAGCGGCTGGAGCGAGACGGCCGCAGCGAGTGGGTGTTCGAGGAGATGGAGGTACTCGCGCGGCCCGAAACCTATCGCGCCGATCCGGAGGCCATGTGGGAGCGCCTGCGCCCGCGCACCGGCAATCGCCGGATGCTGGGCGTGCTGCGGGCGGTGGCCGCCTGGCGGGAGCGGGAGGCGCAGCGCGTGAATATCCCGCGGCAGCGCCTGCTGCGGGACGAGAGCCTGCTGGAGGTGGCCGCTACGGCGCCCCTCGGTGCGGAGGCGCTGGCCCGCTGCCGCGGCATCACCCGGGGTTTCGCGGAGGGCAAGAGCGGCACGGGGTTGCTCGCCGCGATCGCCTCCGCGGCAGCATTGCCGGAGGACGCGCTGCCGGACGCCCCGCGTGGCCGCGAGGGGCCCCGGCCCTCCCCCGCCTTGGTCTCGTTGCTGCGCGTGCTGCTAGCGGCGAAGTGCGAGGAGCATGACGTGGCACCGAAGTTGGTGGCCTCGGCAGAGGATATCGACCGGCTGTCCGTAGAAGAGGAGCCGGACGTGCCGGCCCTGCTCGGCTGGCGCCGCACGGTGTTCGGAGAGGACGCGCTGGCGCTGAAAGGCGGCAAGGTCGCGCTCGGCGTTGCGGGGAAGCGGGTGAAGCTGATCACGGGGGTCTGAGACGTGCTGTTTTTCATCCATCCACGAGACCGGTCACGCGACGTGGTTTGACGGAAAGAAGAAAGCGATCGGGGACACTCTGTTTTACGCCCCGCTCCATAACGCCCAGCTACAACAGCCGCTAACCCTACCTCAGCCCTCATTGCAGCGGTCTTCCGCCCTCCAACGCGTCTCGTGATGACCCTCGCCAGTTCGAGCCAACCGGCTAAAGCCGCTCGTAAGCCGCCCGCGGGACATGGAACCGGCGCTTGTTCAACACCACGCCGACCGTGTCGCCACCAACCTCCGCAAGCCGGTCCCGCAACGTCCTTACAGCGCTGGCCCGCGTGCTCTCCGCCGCGACCACGATGGCGGTCGCATCCAAATGCGGCGCCAGCATGATTCCGGTGAACGCCCGTTCGAGCGCCGGCGCATCGACGATCACGAGGTCGAACTGGGCGCGCACCTGGGCCAGGATCGCGATCCAGCCCGGCACCTGAACCGGCGCCGCACCCATCGGCGCCGCCAGCGCCAAAAACGTGTCCCCGACCCGCACCATCTCCAGCGCCGAAGGCCCCTCGGCCAGCCCGCGCAGCCCACTCGGCATGCCGTAGATGCTGCGCGGCCAATCCGTCCGCCGCCCTGGTGACTCAGCCGCCAGCAGCAGCGTCCGAGATCCATTGGCCGCTGCAACGAGCGACACATCGCGCGCCAGGGTGGATGTTCCCTCGCCGTTGCGCGCCGCCATCAACTGCACCACGGACGGGCCCAGCCGATCCCCTTGCAGTACGAAGGCTAGCTGGCTGGCATCGGGCACACTGAGCAGCAGCGGTGGCGGTAACCCGGCGGCGATGGCCTCCGTCTCGATGACGGCGCTCAAGTGCCGAAGCTCGGCCGTCGGAACGCGGAGCCGCCCCGTGGTTGCGCCGCACGCACAGGGCGCCGCGGCCTGAACTGCACCGCCAGCAGCACCGGCAAATCCAATTGCCGCTCCACATCGCGCACGTTGATGAACACTTGCCGCGTCGCATTCAGCACCGTGAACGCCGCGATGGCACAGAACCCGCCCAGCACGATCCCCGCGAGATACAGGATCGGCGCGGGATTGCGGCCAGCCAGTGGCGCGTCCGGGGGCTGCACCACGCGCACATTGGCGCCGCTCGCCCGCTCCAGCGCACCGGAGAGCTGGGTCTCCTCGCTGGAGCGGGAGATCGAGCGATAGCTCTGGTCCAGCACGTCCCGGGTCCGCGCCAGATCGCGGTATTGCCTCGCCAGCGCGGCCAACTCGTCACCGCGCGCCTGCAGCCGGACGCCGGCTGCCTCGAGCTGCGTCTTCTTCGCCTCCAGCCCCTGCAACTGGGCTGATAGCGTGATCTCCTCCCGCCGCAAATCGTCATAGACGATGCTGCGCCCGAGCCGGGTCACCGCGGCCTCCCGCGATGGACTGCCGCCGATCTGCCCGCGCACGGCGGCGATCTGCCGCTCGACGTCCCGCACCAGGGGAAAATCCGCCTGGTAGCGCGACAGCAGGTCCCGCCGCTGACCCTCCAATTTCACCAGGCTTTCGGTCAGCCCGCTGGTCTGCTGGGACCGGGCACTCTCGGCGTAGATCTGGATGGTGGCTGGCACAGTGGCCAACTGCTTATGCAACGCATCGACCCGGCCCGACGTCTCCCCGATCTGCTCCGCCGTAGCGCTCTGCGCGTTTTGGTTGTCCGAGATCAGCCGCAGTTGCAGGCTCATCTGCTCGTCCAGGTTGGTGATCCCATGGTCGAGCCCGAATTGCGCCAGCGTGTCCTCGGCCTTGCGCAGCCGCTCGGCGAATTCGTCGCGCTGCGCGTTCTCGCCGCCGAGCTGCCCCTTCTCGAAGATGGCGTTGCGGTAAGTGAGATAGTGGGCGATCAGCTCGTTCAGCACCCGGATCGCGATCGCGCGGTCCGCATTGCGCATGCTGAGTTCCACGACGTTGGATTGCGGGATGCTGGTCACCACAAAATCCGTCGCGAAGCGGGACATCGCCGCGCGTAGCGGTGACTCGTCGGCCACGAGCGCTGGGTAGACGTTGGCCGGCCCGATCGCCTGCAAGACTTCGGCGGCCAGCGCCGGGCTCTGCAGGATCTGCAGCTCGCCCTGGATGATCTGGTTGCGGTCGAGCGTGATATCGTTGCCTGTGTCCCGGTTGCCGGGATGGAACACGTATTCGCTGCCGTACAGCACCAGCAGCCGGGCCTGCGCCGTGAACGTCGTATGCGCGAGGTAGCCCGCGAGCAGGCCGAGCAGGCATGGCAGGATGAAGGCGGCGATGGTCGGCCGCTTGTAATAGAACAGCGCCGTTGCGAGGTCCCGCAGGCTGAACCCGGCGAACGACGTCGAGCGGAACCGCGGCCGCTCCTGCCGGGAGAGGGTTGCGCTCACCGAAGTTCGTGTCCTGCCGCTAGGATTAGTCCGTTCATGGCCACAATCCTACACCAAAGGCCGTTAACGAAAAGCTATCACTATGGCCGTAGTCCTCTTATTCATGCCATCCGACACACCGAACCTGGAAAGACCCGACAGTGCGCCCGCGCCTCCCCACCGTCATTCTCCTTGCCAGCGCATTGCTGTTGGGCGGCTGCGTCCAGCACCTCACGATCGTGCCGACGCGGGTAGCCGGGTTCGCCCCCTGGTCGGACGCGGTACAGGCGCGGCGGCTGGCCGCGGGGGACGAGATGGATCTGCGCTTCCTGCTCAACCCCGAGCTGAACGACGCGAAATTGGTCATCGGCCCGGATGGCCGGGTCACGGTCCCGCTGCTGGGCCCGGTCGTTGCCGGTGGGCTCACGGTGGCCGACTTCCGCACCTACCTCGAGCGCGGCTACGCGACCAAGCTGCGCGTCGCGGACCTGGACGTGGTGGTCCGCGGCTACGGCTCGTCCCGCATCTTCGTCGGCGGCGAGGTGAAAACGCCGGGCGTGCTGCCGCTGCTCGGACCGACGGACGTGCTTCAGGGCGTCCTGCAAGCGGGCGGCTTCACCAACGCGGCCCGCCTGGACGAAGTGGTCGTGATCCGCCGCCGGGCGGACAACACGCCGATGCTGCGCACCGTCAACCTCAAGCGCTACGCCGGCTCGGTGAGCCCCGCCGACGACTTCCCGCTGGAGGCGTCGGACGTGATTTACGTGCCGAAGTCGGACATCGCGAGCTTCGACCTGTTCGTGGATCAGTTCCTCAACCAATCGCTGCCGTTCACCAAATCCTTCAACTACAACCTCGGCGGGGGCGCCGCCATTTTCTAGCGCTTGATGCCGCAACCGGCCTCAAGCTGCTCAGGCGGTTTGCCGGCGTCAAAGCCGCCGACGGCGCCCCGCATCACCGCCGATCCGCCGATATGGCTGGCCAGCACCAACTAGTCCTGAAGGTTGAGGAAGGCGGGGCGAGCGCCGGCAGGCCGACGTCCATGACGCAGCCCCCCTCGTTAACCGTGAGGTAACCTGGCGGGTTTAACAAAGCTCACAAGACGGACATCGCGGCGCTGTCGCTGAGATGCATCCGCGTCACAGAGTGAGACCGAATCCATATGCCGGCTTCGTTACGCCAAGGAGTTATGCGACAGTCCTCACAGATACTGTGGAGACTGGGCTCGCGTGGAAAGATGGTGCGCCGATCCGCGTCAGGCAGCCCGCGCCGCCTGCCTGGCGGCGGCGCTGATCTGGCTTGCCGCCGCGTCCCAAGCCACCCCGCAGCAATTGCGGGAGCTGGAGCAGGCCCGGGTGGCGGCGACCGCCCGCATGCGGGACGAAGCGGCCCGGCAGCAAGCGGCGGAGTCGGATGTCCGGCGGTTGGCGGCGGCGCGCGTGGCCTCCGCTTCATCCCTGCGCACCCTCGAACAGGCCACGGCCGATGCGGCGACTACCATGGAGTTATTGGCCCGGCGCCGGGCCGAGGCGCAGACCCGCCTGGACGCCCGTGCCAAGGACGTCGCCCCGCTGCTGCCCCTGATCGAGCGGCTGTCGCTCTACCCCGCCGAGACCTTGCTCGCCGTGCCGGCGCGGCCGGACGTATCGTTGACGGGGCTCCTGGTGCTGCGCGGCCTGGCCCGGCAGATGGAGGCGGACGCCGAAGGCCTACGCGCGGAGCAGAGCGAGGTATCCCGGCGCACCGACGGCA
>CAXSEK010000096.1:0-8644 GCA_964235625.1 uncultured Acetobacteraceae bacterium | reverse complement strand
CTCGCGGTACTGCTCGGGCGTGAGATTGTAGGCGCTCATCAGGTGGCGCTTGAGCATCTTGAGTTTCTTGCCGTCCTCCAGGCAGACGATGTAGTCCGGGAAAATGGACTTCTTGATCGGCACAGCCGGCTGTGGCCGCTCGGGCGGCGGTGGCGGGGCGGCGCCGAGGCTGGAGACGGCCCGATGCACGTCGCGGATCAGGTCGGGCAGCGCGTCCGGCGGCACGGCGTTAGATTTGACATGAGCCGAAACGATCTGCGCCGTCATAGCCAAGATGTCGTTCGCGGAAGACTCTTCAGCCATGGACATACTCCCAATCCCTCATAGGGGCGGCCATATACGTTACGTTGCGGGCGCGTCGCAACTCCGGCGTGGTTTATGACCTGCTTTGAGAGGGGAATATTTCAGGATGGCCGAGCTAGACATTACGGCCGAGCTTTGTCCGATGACGTTCGTGCATACGCGGCTGGCGTTGGACCGGCTGGCGAGCGGCGAGGTGCTGCGCGTGCGGCTGAAGGGGGACGAGCCACGCCGCAACGTGCCGCGCACGGCGGCCGAGCAGGGACATGCGGTGCTGTCCGTGGAGGACGCGTCGGACGGGACGACGGTGGTGGCAATCCGGCGGAAGTGAGGCCGATACGTGCGCGGTCCTCAAGCGGCGCGGAGCACGACAGCGTCACGGCCGGTGCCGTAGTAATCCCTGCGTCGTCCGCACGGCTTGAAGCCGGCATCCGCATACACGGCAAGTGCGGCCATGTTGTCGGCGGCGACCTCCAGGAACACCGGGCCGGGCACGCGGGACAGCACTGCCGCGAGCAACGACCGGGCGATCCCGTGGCGCCGGGCTTGGGGTAGCACGGCGATGGTGAGCAATTCGGCCTCGTCGCCTGCTTGGCGGACCAGGACGAAACCACCGCGCCCGTCCATCAGGCCGAACGTGCCCGGCGTGGCGAGCAGGCCGGTGAAGGCAGCGGCGTCCCATCGCTCGCCCGGGGGGAAGGCGCCGGCGTGGATCGTGGCCAGGGCATCGGCGTGGAACGGGGTCACCGCGATCACGCCTGCTCCCGCACGGCCGGTGCCTCGACATACAGCGGTTGGGGCAGGCACGGGCCGATTTCGCCCGCGAGCCGGCGCAGGGCAACCCGGCCGACATCGGCGGCTGACACCGACCGCCTCTCGCCGAGGATCGTGCCGGGCGTGGCAGTGCAGACCGCATCCGCAGCGTCACCCAGGACCAGCACCGGGGCGGGCGGACTGGGCACCGCGGATAGAAGGCAGGGCCGCATGCCTGTGCCGTCATCGAGGAAGATGCGGCCGGTCCGGCGGGCATCCAATGCGATCCATATCGGGCCGGGACAAGCCAGTCCGTGCAGCAGCGCCTCCACCACGGTCACGCCCACCACCGGCACGCCGGCCCCGAGGGCCAGGCCGTGCGCCAGGGCCAGTGCGCCGCGCAGCCCGGTGAAGCTGCCCGGACCGACCGTAACGGCCACGGCGTCGAACCCGGCGCCGTCCAGCAGGCCTGCAGCGATGCCGGGCAGCGCCGCCGTCGCAGTCCGGCTATTGCCGCATCGTTCCGCCAGGCAGAGCGAACCATCCAGCAGGGCGGCCGAGCAGGTCAGCCCGGCCGCGTCCAGGGCCAGGATCCGCATGGCTCAGAGCAGGACGCAGGCCTCGTCGAACGTCAGCCGGGGGGAGCGCGGCAACAGGCCGCTCACGTCGCCATGGCCGAGATTGACGAGGAAGTTGGATTTCCAGCCGCTGGCAGCGAAGAACGCCTCGTCCACCTTGGCACGGTCGAAGCCGCTCATCGGCCCGGCATCCAGCCCCACCGCGCGGGCAGCCATGATCAGGTAGGCGCCCTGCAGCGTGCCGTTGCGGAACGCCGTCTCCGAGGCCAATGCCTCGTTGCCGGCGAACCAGGCCCGGGCGTCGGCGTGGGGGAACAGCTTGGGCAATTGTTCGAAGAATTGCGGGTCGTAGCCGACCACTGCCACCACGGGTGCCGACAGTGTCTTGTCGACGTTGCCGGGGGAAAGGGCCGGGCGCAGCCTCTCCTTCGACTCGGCGCTGCGGAGAAAGAGGAAGCGCGCCGGCGAGCAATTGGCCGAGGTCGGCCCCACGCGAAGCAGGCGGTAGATCTCCTCCAGCTCCTCGTCCGCGACCGGTTCCGCCCGCCATCTGTAGTGGGTGCGGGCATCGGTGAAGAGGGCGCGCCGGGCATTGTCGTCAACCGACGGCATCCCGAGGCTACATCTCGACCTGCTGCACCCCGACCACTTCCGGCACGTAGTGTCGGAGCATGTTCTCGATGCCGTGCTTCAGCGTGGCCGAGGAGGAGGGGCAGCCAGAGCAGGCACCCTGCATGTGCAGCAGGACGATGCCCTCGCGGTAGCCGCGGAACACGATGTCCCCGCCATCGCTGGCGACGGCCGGGCGGACCCGGGTGTCCAGCAACTCCTTGATCTGCTCCACGATCTCGCGGTCCTCGGGCGCGACATCCTCGTCCATCTCGGCACCGGTGCCCTCCATCACGGGGCGGCCGGCGACGAAATGCTCCATCACGGCGCCAAGGATCTCGGGGCGCAACGTCTGCCAATCGGTCAGGTCCGACTTGGTGACAGTGATGAAATCACCGCCGAGGAAGACGCGGGCGACACCGGGCAACTGAAACAGCGCGTGCGCCAGCGGGGAGCGGTCCGCAGCCGACACGGTGGCGAAATCGGCGGTGCCAGCGCCCATCACGTCCCGGCCTGGCAGGAACTTCAGGGTTGCCGGATTCGGGGTGCCCTCGGTCTCGATGAACATTGCATGGCCTCATTGGAATGCGGACCGCTAGGGTCCATGATGCGCTCAAAATGGCGTACCGTCCGGCCGAAGCAAGGCCTTTGGTTCCACCCGCAAGAGGGCTTGCGTGTTCCGCCCGCTGCTGTCGTCTTGGCGCACGAGCGGTGGAGAGCGGCACGGTGATGGGCAACGTGGTGGTGGACGACGCGTGAGCGCTCCGAACAGGATGGGGCCAGGCGCACCGTGATGCGCCTGGCCCCACTTGCTTGCCGACGTATGGACTTAGGCGGCGATGGCCATCGAGGACGACATGCGCTGGGCGACGGCGGCGTCGTAGAGTGCCTGCTCCTCCTGCTTGTGCTTGATGGAGAAGCGGATCAGGGCCGCCCCGCAAGCGCATACGATGGCGCAGATGCCGAGGACCATGAAGCACATCTGCGGCTTGCCGGTGAAGCGCAGCAGCAAGCCGGCCGCAACGCCGCCGATGTTGCCGCCGGCGCCGATGATGCCGCACACGCCGCCGAGCACCTTACGGTCGATGAACGGCACCAGGGCATACAGCGAGCCGCAGGCCATGTGGGTGAACAGGCCGAACACCAGCATCGACGAGACGGCCATCACCACCGTGTCGGCCTGGGAGAAGGCGAGCAGGAAGACGCCCTCACCCATCATCAGGCCGAACAGCAGCCAGGTGCGGCCATCCAGCCCACGGGTGCGGGCGACCCGGTCGGACAGCAGGCCGCCGACGGCGCGGGCGAAGAGCGCGAGCAGGCCGAAGGCGCCGACCGCGAAGCCCGCGTTCTCGACCGTCATCGCGTAGCGGTTGAAGTAGTAGGTCACGGCGATGGAGTGCACGAACAGCTCGACGCCGAAGGATGCGCCGTAGCAGGCGGCCAGCAGCCAGACGCGGTAGTTCCTGCCGGCCTCCGCCATGACGGCCATGCCGCCCTTCTTGCCGACGTCCGTGGACAGGCCGCGTCGGCGTAGGTCGGCGAAGTTCCCCTCGGGCGTGTCCTGCGTATATTTCCAATACAGCACGGCCACGATCAGCATGAGCGCAGCAGGCACGATCTGGGCGTAGCGCCAGGACATCGCGCTGCTCAGGCCATACGCGGCGATGCCGGACAGGATCAGTGGCATGACGCTCTGTGTCACCCCGCCGCCGGCATTGCCCCAGCCGCCGACAGTGGCGTTGGCGGTGCCCACGACGTTGGGCGCGAACATCACCGAGGTGTGGAACTGCGTGACCACGAAGCTCGCGCCGATGATGCCGATCAGCAGGCGCATGACCAGGAAGGACGTGTAATCCCAGGCAAAGGCGACTGCGATCACGGGAATGGCGCCGAACGCGAGGAGCAGGGTGTAGGTCAGCCGAGGGCCATACTTGTCGCACATCGGCCCGATGGCGAAGCGGGCGAGCACCGTGGCGAACACGCCGGCAATCCCGATGGAGTAGACCTCGTCATTGCTGAGCTTAAGATCGCCCTTGATGATTGGCATCAGCGGTGCGGTGGCGAACCAGGCAAAGAAGCAGACGAAGAATGCGATCCAGGTCAGATGGAACGCACGCATCTGCGGCGTTGCAAAACTGAACAGGTCGATGCGGGTTGCTTTGTTACTCATCACAGCCATGCGCGATCTCCGACACGCCGGTAAGCCGGCTCGTTGCCCCGCAACCGCCCGTTTACTGGGCAACTACGTTCGATGTCGCGGAATTGCCATATGGACCAGAGCACGAGAAGAGTTGTTTGCGCGCAAAATGATAGTGCAGAGCTATGTTTGCCGCTCTTCTAACACGACCTTGCACAATTGCCTAAAATCCAGGCAAACGCGCTCGATAGCTTTCTGGACCGTTCGCGTTCAGCTTGCGAGCAGCCCCCAGCTTCGCGCTGTATGCCAGGTCGCTGAAACGCCTGCCTCCAACAGATAGGGCATGGCCTTGCCAACGCCGCGATCCCCTGCTGCGCGTGTGTCGATCGGGGTGCCGTGCGCCAGCCCCGGGACCATGAACGTCTCCACGCGGATGGTGCCGCCGGCGTCCCGCCAGGCCCGGTGCGTCGCGCTGTCCACCCGGCTAGTCACAGGGGCCTGCGACAGGCCGTGCACGTCGCACCATTGCTTTGCGAGTTCGGCGGCGTTGCCGGGCAGCACGGTCGAGTCGGATTCGCCGTGCCAGATCGACACCACCGGCCTGCGCTGCGGGGCCGGGCTGGCGGCCCGCACGGCTGCACCACGATCCGCCGCCGGGCGGGCCTGCGGCTGGTACATCGCGCCGAACGCTTCCTGGGCGGAGTGCGCGGCACCGAACGGCAGCCCGGCGACCACGGCCCCAGCGGCGAACACGTCCGGGTAGGTGGCCAGCAAGGCAGCCGCCATGGCGCCGCCGGCGGACAGCCCCGTGACGAAGACGCGCGCCGGGTCGGCCCGCAGGGCGGCAACAGTCGCCATCACCATGGCGTGGATGGATGCCACCTCGCCCCGGCCACGCGTGGTGTCAGCGGGCTCGAACCAGTTGAAGCAGGTATTGCCGTTGTTGGCGCGCTGCTGTTCCGGATACAACACGGCGAAACCGTGACGGGCCGCGAGGGTGGACCACCCGGTGCCCTTGTCGTAGCCGGCCGCGGTCTGCGTGCAGCCGTGCAGCACCACGACCAGCGGGGCGCCCGGCGGCAATCCCGGTGGGACGAACCGCAGCATCCGCAGTGCACCCGGATTGTCCCCGAATGACGCGACCTCCTCGAGCGCACTGGCCCCCGTGGCCTTGTCGGCGCCGGGCAGCACGGACGACCAGGTGCGGCGGACCATGGCCAAGTCCGCCAGACCCATCTTGAGGGTTGGCAGCGCCTTCAAGGGCGAAAGGACGTCCGGCAGCGCGATCGTGGGGAGTTTCATTCCGGGCACATGGTGCAGCGCAGCATGCCGATCAACACAACAAACCGTTCAGTGCATTGTCCTATCAGGTTTGCAGCGCCATGGTGTGGGTATTCCACCGGGCGCCAAGCCATCCTGACCCGACCGCAACCGCAACGGTGGTTCGCCCGTAGTCACTGATGACTCGAAGGACGATCGCCCATGCGGACCCCCCTCGCCGCGCTCTGCCTGCTGGCCTGCCTGCTCGGCCCCCTGCCCGCCCTGGCCGATCCCAGCCCGGCCGATGCGGACGCCATCCACATCGTGATCACCAGCCAGATCGACGCGTTCCGGCGCGACGACGCGGACGGCGCCTTCGCCTTTGCCGCACCCCGCATCCAGAGCATGTTCGGCAACCCCGGCACCTTCATCGCCATGGTGCAGAAGGGCTATCCTCCGGTCTACCGCCCACGCTCAGTCGATTTCACTGCGCTGAGCGAGGAGGATGGCGAGATCGTGCAGCTCGCCGAGCTTATCGGTCCGGACGGGCTGGCCTATACCGCCCGCTATACGATGGAGCATGAGGCGGACGGGTCCTGGCGGATCAGCGGGTGCTCGCTGCTGGAAAGCCGGCGCCTCGGTGCCTGATGCACGTGACGTGTTTGGAGTAGCCCGATGAATGTGAGCGTGAACCCGGCAACCTTGCAGCTTGCGGCTCCTCCAGGCCAGGCGATCCGCCGCACCGTGTTCTCCATCCTGATCGCGATCAGCTTCTCGCATTGCCTGAACGACCTGATGCAGCTGCTGCTGCCGGCGATCTACCCGCTGCTAAAAACCAATTATGCGCTCAGCTTCACCCAGATCGGCGTGCTGACGCTGACGTTCCAGATCACGGCGTCACTGTTGCAGCCGGTGGTGGGCACGTTCACCGACCGGCGGCCGATGCCCTACTCGCTGGCGGTGGGCATGGGGTTCACCTTCACCGGGCTGGTGCTGCTGTCGCGGGCGGGCAGCTACCCGATGCTGCTCGTTGCGGCGGGGGTAATCGGCATCGGCTCCTCGGTGTTCCACCCCGAATCCTCGCGGGTGGCGCGCATGGCGTCCGGCGGGCGTTACGGCCTGGCGCAGTCGGTGTTCCAGGTCGGCGGCAATTTCGGCCAGGCGGTGGCGCCGTTGGCGGCGGCGTTCATCGTTGTGCCGCACGGGCAAGGTAGCGTGGTCTGGTTCGCGGGGCTGGCGCTGCTGGGCATGGCGATCCTGTTCGGCGTAGGCCGCTGGTACTCGCAGACGGTCCAGACCCGCGCCCGGGCGAAGACGGCGGCGCCGGTGGCGAGCCCGCTATCGTCACGCCGAGTGAAGTTCGCTGTAGCGATCTTGCTGGTGCTGATCTTCTCGAAATACTTCTACACCGCCAGCCTGAGCACTTATTACACCTTCTACCTGATCGACCGGTTCCATCTGCCGGTGCAGCAGGCCCAGGTCTTCCTGTTCATCTATCTGGGCGCCTTCGCGGCCGGCACGCTGGCGGGCGGGCCGATCGGCGACTGGATCGGGCGGAAATACGTGATCTGGTTCTCGATACTGGGCGTGTTGCCGTTCACGCTGGCCCTGCCCTACGCGAACCTGTTCTGGACGGTGGTGCTGACGGTGCCGATCGGCCTGATCCTGTCCTCCGCCTTCGCCGCCATCCTGGTCTACGCGCAGGAGCTGATGCCGGGCCGGGTGGGCACGGTGTCCGGCCTGTTCTTCGGGTTCGCGTTCGGCATGGGCGGGCTGGGGGCGGCGGTATTGGGACAGTTCGCCGACCACTACGGCATCCGCACCGTGTATGAGGTGTGCGCCTTCCTGCCCGCGATCGGGCTGATGACGGCGTTCCTGCCTAATATCGAGAAGGCCCGACATGCCATTTGACGAGACCGGAGGGCGCCCGCCCGGGCGCAACGTGCTGGGTGGCCGGCTGGCCAGCTGCTCGACCGATCCACTGACGGGGTTCTTCCGCGACGGCTGCTGCAACACGGGGCGCGAGGATGTCGGCAGCCATACGGTCTGTGCCGTGATGACGGCGGAGTTCCTGGCGTTCAGCGCCGGGCGCGGCAACGACCTATCCACGCCGCAGCCGGATTTCGGCTTCCACGGCTTGCAGCCGGGTGACCGCTGGTGCCTGTGCGCGCCGCGCTGGCAGGAGGCGCTGGCCGCCGGCTGCGCCCCGCTCGTGACGCTGGAGGCGACGGAGGAGGGTGCGCTCGCCCATTGCACGCTGGAGGACCTGGAGAGGCACGCGGCGCGATGATCACGGTCCACCACCTCAACAACAGCCGGAGTCAGCGAATCCTCTGGATGCTGGAGGAGCTGGACATCGAGTACGAGGTGGTGCGCTACGAGCGTGACCCGGCCACGATGCTGGCGCCGGCCGCGTTGAAGGCCGTCCACCCGCTTGGCAAGTCGCCGGTGATCGACGATGGCGGCGTGGTCGTGAGCGAGTCGGGCGCGATCGTGGACTACCTAGCGGAGGAATATGGCGGCCTGCGGCCGTTTGGGACGCTGGAGCGGCGCCGGGCGGCGTATTGGGTGCATTTCGCCGAGGGGTCGGCGATGACGCCGCTGCTGCTGAAGCTGTACATGGGCTGCTTGGGCGAGGCGGCGGCGCCGTTGCGTGAGCGGGTGGATGGGCAGATCGCGGCCATGCTGGGCTATTTGGAGACGGAACTGGGCGACGCGCCGTTCCTGGCCGGTGGCGAGCTGAGCGTGGCCGACATCATGATGTCCTACCCGCTCGAGGCAGCGGACGCGCGGGGTGGCGTGGGCGCGTATCCGGGGCTGGTGGCGTATCTGGCGCGGATCCATGCGCGGCCGGCGTATCAGGCGGCGTTGGAGCGTGGTGGGCCATACGGGGTGCTGCGGTGAACGCGTAAATTGACGTGCGCGTCCGGCTCTCACCCCGGCCCTCTCCCGTGTAGGACGGGAGAGGGAGAAGAAAGGCTTCGCAGCCGTCAGTACATGTGCTGAC
>CAXSEK010000095.1:0-8654 GCA_964235625.1 uncultured Acetobacteraceae bacterium | reverse complement strand
CGGTTCGAAGGCTACCGGCCGCGCCAAGGCACGCCGAGCTTCACCGCCGGGCCGCGGGTCGCGTATTTCGACCGGGTGGAGTGGCTTACCACGCCGGACCCGGCGACTCAGGTCTCGGCGCTGCGGGCGGGCGAGGTGGATTACGTCGAGCAGCCGCTGATGGACTTGGTGCCGTCCTTGCGGGCGGACCGTTCGCTGACGGTGAATGTCGTGGAAACAAAGGGCTTGATCGGGTTCCTACGGTTTAACTTCCTGTTTCCGCCGTTCGACAACGCCTCGATCCGCCGGGTGGCGCTGAAAGCGGTGAACCAGCGTGAGTTCATGGAGGCGGTGGTCGGCGGTGCCGCGCCCTATGACGCCCAGTGCGGCTTCTTCACGCCCGGCACCGAGATGGCCAGCGATGCCGGAATGGAGATGCTGAGCGGCAAGCACACCGTGGAGTCGCTCAAGGCCGAGTTGAAGGCGGCCGGCTATGCGGGGGAGAAGGTGATCTACCTGGAGCCCACGGACGTGCCGCGGATCAACGCCATCGCCGAGGTCGGGGCGGACATGCTGCGCAAGATCGGCATGAACGTGGACGTGATCGCGACCGATTGGGGCACCACGGTGCAGCGTAGCGTCAGCCGGCAACCGCCGGAGAAGGGCGGCTGGCACATGTTCGCCGCGTTCTCGGGCGGGTATGACATGGCCTCGCTCGGCACCCACCAGTTGGCGCGCGGCAACGGAGCGAGGGCTTATAACGGCTGGCCGGATTTGTCGAAGCTGGAGGCGATCCGGGACCAGTGGCTGGCTGCCCCCGACCTCGGCACGCAGAAGGAACTGGCCCGGACATTCCAGGCGCAGGCGATGCAGGACGTGCCCTATCTGCCGGTCGGGTCGTACCAGCAGCCGGCGGCCTACAAGGCGAACCTGACGGGCGTGCCGAAGGGGCTGGTGCTGTTCACCGGGATCCGCCGGACCTGATCATCCATCGGTTGACAACGGCCTGGCAGATCGTTTCCACGGAACGCCTTCAATACCGTAGGACGGGATGCGCTTTGGCATCCCACCAACACGCTCACGGGTATCAGCCGTCCGGAGGCTACCATGCAACAGCACGCAACCCTGGCACGCAGCAGCGCCGAAGCCGTGTTCGACCGGTTGCAGCCCGTGCTGGGGGACCGGCTGACCCGCGGCAGCGCGTTGCGGGACCAGCATTCCCGCGGCGAGGGCGTGCCGGATGCCGGGCTGCCGGACATGGTGGCCTTTCCCGCCAGCAACGAGGAGGTGGCCGCCATCGCTGCCGCGTGCAGCGAGCACCTGCTGCCGATCGTGCCGTTCGGGACCGGCACGTCGCTGGAAGGGCAGGTGGCGGCGGTGCAGGGCGGCATCTGCGTGGACCTGTCCCGCATGGCCACTATCCTCGCGATCTCTGCCGAGGCGATGGACTGCCGGGTGCAGGCGGGGGTGACTCGGCACGCGCTCAACACCGAGCTGCGGTCCAGCGGATTGTTCTTCCCGGTCGATCCCGGGGCGGACGCCTCGCTCGGCGGCATGGCGGCCACGCGCGCGTCCGGCACCGCCGCCGTTCGCTATGGCACGATGCGGGAGAACGTGCTGGGCCTGACCGTGGTCACGCCGGACGGCCGCATCATCCATACTGGCGGGCGAGCGCGCAAATCCGCCTCGGGGCTGGACCTGACCCGGCTGTATGTCGGCAGCGAGGGCGTGCTGGGGCTGATCACCGAGGTGCAGCTCAAGCTGCACGGCCTGCCGGAGGCGACGGTGGCGGCGGTGTGCCAGTTCCCTTCGGTGCGGGCCGCGATGGCGACCGTGACCGCCGTGCTGCAGGCCGGTATCCCAGTGGCACGCATGGAATTGCTGAACGGGCTGCAGATGCATATGTCCAAGCGCTACTCCGACGGGCTGGAGGCGTTCGAGGAAGTGCCGACGCTGTTCTTCGAGTTCCACGGCTCCGACAGCGGCACGCGGGAGCAGGCGGCGTTCGTCCAGGAGGTCGCAGTGGAGGCGGGCGGAGATCGGTTCGCCTACGCGTCGCTGCCGGAGGAGCGGACCCGGCTTTGGAGAGCGCGCCACGCCGCCTATTACGCGACGGTGCACTACTTGCCGGGACGCAGCGCGATGGGGACGGATGCGTGTGTGCCGATTTCGGCCCTGGTGGATTGCATTGCGGAGACGGAGGCGGATGTCGCGTCCAGTGGCCTACTGGCACCGCTGGTGGGGCATGTCGGGGACGGCAACTTCCACCTGGGCATCATCTTCGACCCGGCGGACCCGGAGGAACGTGGGAAGGCGGAGGCCTTGGCGCACCGTACGGGGGAGCGGGCGATCCGCTACGGCGGCACATGCTCCGGCGAACATGGCGTAGGGCTCCATAAGCGCGGGCTAGCGGCGGTAGAGCACGGCGAGAGTGCGGCGGTGATGTGGGCGATCAAGCGGGCGCTTGACCCAGCGGGGATTATGAACCCCGGGAAGTTGCTGCCGCTGCACGAAGGTGGCGGCGTTGTCCCAGACCTCATCAGAGGACAGTCGTACTCTGGTTAGCCGAACAAAGCCTCAATCGCGGCCGGATCCACCTCTTCCAGTGTAGCCGGCGACCAGCGTGGCTTGCGGTCCTTGTCGACGACCATGGCGCGCACACCCTCGGCGAAATCCAGGTGCCGGGTCACGTGCCGGGTCAGCGCCAACTCCGCGGCGAGGGCCTTGGGCAGGGTGCGGCCGGCACCGGCGCGGACGATGTGGAACGTCCACGACACGGCACTCGGCGACACGCTGCGCAATGTGGCGAGCGTTTGGCGAGACCATTCAGTATCGGCTGCGTCCAGCCGGTCCACAATGGCGGGGACGCTGTCGGCGCTGAAGCAGTGGTCGATCTCTGCCCGGTGATGCTCGATCGGCGCCTCAAACGGGCGCGCTATGCCCGCGAGCACGGCAGGGCCCTCGGACGCGATCGCGTCGGCCAGGGTTGCGATCGTCTCGCGATCGGTGAAATGCGTGGCCAGGCCTGCATAGGCCGCGTCCGCACCGTGCAGGCGGGCACCAGTCAGGGCCATATACATACCCACGGCCCCGCGCAGCCGCGGCAGGATGTAGGTCGCGCCGACATCGGGGAACAGCGCGATCCCCGTCTCCGGCATGGCGAACATCGCGGCCTCGGTCGCGACCAGGGCGGACCCGTGGGCGGAGACGCCGATCCCGCCGCCCATGCAGATCCCATCCACCAGGGCCACCAACGGCTTCGGGTAGTCGGCCATCGTCTGGTTCAGCGCATATTCCGCAGCGAAGAACGCTTCGATCGCCTCGAACCGCCCGGCGAGGCTATCGGCGCGGACGGCCCGAATGTCACCGCCCGCGCAAAACGCGCGGCCACCTGCGCCGTCGATCACCACGGCATGGACCGCGTGGTCGTCCCGCCACTCCGCAAGCGCCGCAGCCAGTGTTTCAATCATTCCCAGATCGAGGGCGTTCAGAGCGCGCGGCCGGTTGAGCGTAATACGCCCGGCCCGGCCTTGGCGCCGGACCACGACGGTCGGTGCAGCCGGCTCGCTCACTTCCGCCGCTTGCGCTGCAGGAAGCTCGGAGTGAGCGCACCGACCGCACCGCGGCCCGCCGCCTTAACCACCATGCGGCCGACAGGATGCAGGAGCGCACTCACTGCCAGACTCTCCCGCATCTCGATCAGAGCCAAGTCCCTCACCTCACGCGCATCCGCCTCGGTTTTGCCGGGCTTGCTGTTGGATGCGACCAAGCCGAACACCACCAGCATGACGAAGTCGAATGCCAATACCGCGATGGACGCCCAGATCGGGGCGATGACCATCACGAGCAACTCGAATGCAACGACGTGAAGCATGACCAGCGCTGCGATCGCGAACACCGCCGCCACCGCGCCCCAAACGCCACGCATTACCTGACGCTTGATCAGCAGCTTGAACCGAAGCAGTTCTGCCTGGGCGGCGGTACGCCCGAGATCGAGGGTGCGCACTGGGGCTAGCGGACGAAGCGGCCGAGTACGTAGCCCACGGCGCCGGCGATCGCGATTGCCACGAGGGGGCGGCCGCGGACCTGCTCGGCAACGTTGTCAGCCTGATCACTGGTATAATCGCGGGCCTGCTTGGCGACGTTCTGCGCGCGGTCAGCCGCATCGGACAAAGCGGGGGTGACATGCTCACCCATCAATTGGTTGACCTGCTTGCGCAGCGCCGTGATCTGGGCCTGTGCGTCGTCGACGGAGTAAGAAGATGCCATGGTTGCAGGGTCCTGGGTTACAAATGTCAGTTGCGTGAGAACGCCCGCGCTGCGACCGGGGTTGCCCCGGCCGGCGAACATTCCGCTTGGTTTTTTCGCGCCGTATCGGGCGGTCGCGCATTGCTAGAACGGTTGCCACCCAAGTAGGGTTCAACCCGCCCTTCCTGGCCAGGACCGCCCGCCGTATGACGTTCCGTAAGTTGTCGGTTGCCGGGTTGTGCACGGTGTTGATCGCAGCTCCAGCCGTCCCCAGGCCAGCTTTCGCCAGGGATCTGTCGGTTGTCAGCCGGAGCGCGGTCGAGTTGCAGGCGCAGCAGGATGCCTATTTCACGCCGTTCGCCAACGCGACTGGCACGACGCTGAAGCTGCAGAGTTGGACCGGCGGGCTGGGCAAGCTGCGTGGCCGCATCGAGAGTGGTGCGGATCAGTGGGACATGGTCGAGGTCTCGGGCGACGAGTTGTTGGCCGGCTGCGATGACGGGTTATTTGAGAAGCTGAACTGGCCGGCGATCGGGGGGCGGGACCACTACCTGGCCCAGGCTGTCAGCGATTGCGGCGTCGGCGCCGGGGTCGACAGCGTGGTTCTCGCCTGGGACCGCGATAAATTTCCCGCCACGCCGACCTGGGCCGATTTCTGGGATGTCGCGCGCTATCCCGGCAAGCGTGGCCTGCGCCGCACCGCCCGCACGAACCTGGAAATCGCATTGCTGGCCGACGGTGTCGCCGCCGGCGACGTCTATCGCCTGCTACGCACCGACGAGGGGGTGGACCGCGCGTTCCGCAAGCTGGACCAGATCAAGCCCTACCTCGCCTGGTGGACGCCCGACGCCCAGGCGGCGCAGATGCTGAGTTCGGGGGAGGTGCTGCTGTCCAGCGCGGACAACGTGGCCGTGACCTTGGCGAACCGGACGGAGAAGCGGCATTTCGGCCTGCAATGGGCTGGCAGCCTGTATGCGGCGCAATCCTGGATCGTGATGAAAGGCAGCCCGAACCTGGCCGATGCGCTCAAGCTGCTCGCCTTCGCGGGGGACCCGGCGCGGCAGGCGATGTTCGCCAGTGACGTGCCATATGGGCCCGTGGCGAAGGGGGCGATCGACCAACTCGCGCCGGACGTGCTCGCGTCGTCGCCCACTAATCCGGCCAACCTGCAATCGGCGCTGCAGGTGGATGAGCCGTTCTGGCGCGACAACGGTGACAAGCTGAACCAGCGGTTCGACGCCTGGCTGGCGCATTAGCCCTGCAACAACCGGCGGCCCTGGCGGAGGCGCCGGGCGTGCTCACCCTGACCGGCACGCTGGACACCGAGGGTGCTGCACGTCTGTGGGCGCCGGTGCTGCGGGCGGCCGGGGCAGGGCGGGGGCGGCCGCTCGTGCTCGACGTGTCGCAGGCCATTGCCGGGACGGCGGGTGCGGCGCTGCTGGCGGCGGCGGTGGCCCGGCATGGGGATGCGCGGATCGAGGGCGCGAGCCCTGCCTTTACCGCGCTGATCACCCAGGCCGGTGCCGCCGGCCCCAAGCCGCTGAAGCAAGCCCCTTGGACCTTCGGCGGCATCGCGAGGGGCCTGGCGCAGCAGTTCGGCTCGATCACCGCCTTCGTGGGGGAGAGCGTGGTCACGGCGATGTCCGTGCCCTGGCACCGCCGGCAGGTCCGGGCCGGCGATCTAGTGCGGCTGGCGGACCAGGCGGGCGTGCGGGCCGTACCGCTGGTCATGTTGCTCGGCTACCTGATGGGGCTCATCCTGGCGTTCCAGTCCGCCATCCCGCTGCGGCGGTTTGGGGCGGACATCTTCGTCGTGAACCTGGTCGGGCTTTCCCTCCTGCGGGAACTGGGGCCGCTGCTCGCCGCGGTGATCCTGGCCGGGCGCACCGGGTCGGCCTTTGCCGCCGAACTCGGTACGATGAAGGTGAACGAGGAGCTGGCCGCGTTGCAGACGCTGGGAATCAGCCCGATGACGATGCTGGTGCTGCCCCGGCTGGCCGCGGCCGTGCTGGTAATGCCGGTGCTGACCCTGGTGCTGGAGCTGGCGGGGTTGCTGGGGATGCTGACGGTGATGATGGCGTTCGGCTTCCCGCTCGCTGCCGTGGCCACCCAGCTCGGTCGTGCGGTGCATGCGCGCGACCTGTGGGGCGGGCTGTTCAAGGCGGTGTGCTTCGGGGCGGCGGTGGCGGGCATTGGCTGCCGGGCCGGGCTTGCCACCGGCATCGGCCCGCGCGCGGTGGGGCAGGCCGCGACCGCCGCCGTGGTGGGCGGGATCGTCGCCACCATCCTGCTGGACGGGCTGTTCGCCATCCTGTTCTACCGGGTGGGGGTGTGAGCCCGGCGGTGCAGGCGGAGGGGCTGGCGCAGCGTTTCGGTGCGCGTATCGTGTTCCAGGATGTCTCGTTCACGGTGGCGCGCGGCGAGGTGTATGCCATCCTCGGCGGGTCGGGTTGCGGCAAGTCCACCTTGCTGCGCCAGTTGATCGGCCTGCTGGCGCCGAGCGCCGGGCGGGCGCGGGTGCTGGGCTACGACATCGCCACCGAGCTGGGGCCGATCCGGCGGCAGATCGGCGTGCTGTTCCAATCCGGGGCGCTGTTCGGCTCGTTGAGCCTGCTGGAGAACGTGATGCTGCCCTTGCAGACGCTGACCGAGCTGCCGCCCGACGCCTGCGCCACCATCGCCCGCATCAAGCTGGCGCAGGTCGGCCTGTCGGATGCCGCTGCCCTGCGCCCGGCCGAGGTGTCCGGCGGGATGGCCAAGCGCGCCGGCATCGCCCGGGCCCTGGCGATGGATCCGCCGCTGCTGTTCCTGGACGAGCCCTCCGCCGGGCTGGACCCGGTGACGTCGGCCGGACTGGACGCGCTGATCCTGCAGTTGCGCGACACGCTTGGGGCGACGTTCGTAGTGGTGACTCACGAAGTCCCGTCCGTGATGGCGATCGCCGACCGCTGCCTGATGCTGGACCGGCAGGCGCAGGGCGTGGTGGCGGAGGGCAACCCGCACGAGCTGGCTCGGGACAGCCCCGTGGCCGCGGTGCGCGGCTTCTTTCGGCGGCAAGCGGCCTGATGCGCGGGACCTACCTTCGCGTCGGCGTGCTGGTGTTGGCGGGGCTGGCGCTGTTGGTGGGGGCGGTGCTGTTCCTCGGCGGCAACAAGATCGCGCATGGCCGGCCGTACGAGACGTATTTCCGGGACAGCGTGCAGGGGCTGGATGTAGGCGCGCCAGTCAAGTACCGCGGGGTGACGATCGGCGCGGTGACCCAGATCGGTCTGAGCAGCGCCGCCTATGGCCGCGGCGCCCCGGACGAGATTCGCCGCGCCACGTTCCGCACCGTGTTCGTCCGCTTCGAGATCGACACCTCACGCGTCGGCCAGCCGCCTGATGATGCGACGGTGCAGGAGGGGCTGCGCACCCGAATTGCACCGCAGGGGCTCACCGGACAGAGCTACATCGAGCTGGATTTCGCCAATGCCCAGCGCTTCCCCGTGCTCGAGGTGCCATGGCAGCCGCGCTACACCTACCTGCCGTCGATGCCGTCCACGCTGAGCCAGGTGCAGGACGCGGCGACGGTCCTGCTCGGCAAGATCCAGCAGGTCGACATCGACGGGCTGGCCAGCGGCGTGCTCGGATTAGTCACCGATCTGCGCGGCACGCTGCGGGACGGGGACGGTCACGCCTTGCTGGTGCAGGCGACGGCGACGCTGAAATCGGTGCAGACGGCGCTGGCGGAGGCGGACGTGCCGGCATTGTCCGGCGAGCTGCGGCAGACCCTGGGTTCGGCCCGGGCCTTGGCGCAGGGGCCGCAAACGCGCGACCTGCTGCGCTCGGCGACGGCGGCGACCGACAAGCTGGCCCTGGCGGCAGCGCGGCTGCCGCAGTTGATCGCGTCGCTGGACGCCGTGTCGCGCAGGGCGGATACGGGTTCGGCGGATTTGGAGTCGGGGCTGGTGCCGCTGTTGCGTGACGCCCGTACGGCGGTCTCGGCCCTGCGCCAGGCCAGCGAGGACCTGCGGCGGGATCCGGGGCAGGTCGTGTTCGGCGGTGCGCCGCCGCGGAGCCGGGACCGGTGAGGCGGCGCCTGCTGCTGGCGTCGGCCGGGAGTTTGGCGGGGTGCAGCGTGCTGCCGACCCGGCCCTACGTGGAAAAACGCGAATGGCCGCTGGACGTGCGGCGGCCCGTCAACCTGCCGCCCGACCCCGGCGGCAAGGTGTTGCTGGTCCGTACGCTGCGGGCGGCGCCGGGGCTCGAGGCGCGCGGGCTGCAGGTGTTGCAGGCCGATGGCAGCGTGCGAACCGACTTCTACGAAGAATGGAGCGTGCCGCCGGCCGATGCGGTCGAGGACGTGCTGCGCCGCTGGCTGGCGGCGAGCGGCTTGTTCTCCGCCGTGCTGGCGCCGGGCAGCCGCGCCCGGGCGGACCTGGCGCTGG
>CAXSEK010000094.1:0-8672 GCA_964235625.1 uncultured Acetobacteraceae bacterium | reverse complement strand
CCGGGTAGGCGTGCAGCCGGCGCTCCGGATCACGGATGCGCACCGCGCGCAGCAGGTCGAGTGCCGTGGCCCTCGCCTCGGCAGCAGCCACCCGGCGGTGCGCGCGCAGCACGTCGGCGAGCTGGCCCTCCACCGTGCGGATCGGGTTCAGCGCGGCGCGCGGGTTCTGGAAGATCATGGACATCGCCGTGCCGCGCAGCCGCCGCAGATCGCCCTGCCCGGCGTGGGTGACGTCCCGCCCCTCGAACAGCACGCGCCCGCCCGCGATCCGCCCCGCCCGGTCCAGCAGCCGCATGATGGCCAGCGCGGTGACCGACTTGCCGGACCCGCTCTCCCCCACCACCCCCAGCGTCTGCCCGGCCGCCAGCGCGAGCGAAATCCCCTTCAACGCATCCACCGCGCCATGGCGGGTGCTGAAGCTCACCCGCAGATCCTCGACCGCGAGCAGGCTCACGTACGCATCCTGGGATCCAGCATGTCGCGCAGCCCGTCGCCGAGAAGGTTGAAGCACAGCACGCTCAGCATCAGCGCGAGCCCGGGGCAAGTGACCAGCCACCACTTCCCCGTGGTGATGAAGCGCGCGCCCTCCGCTACCATGATCCCCCATTCCGGCGTCGGCGCCTGCACGCCCAGCCCGATGAAACTGAGCCCGGCGGCGTTCAGGATCGCCCAGCCGAGGTTGAGCGAGATCTGCACCGCCATCGCCGGCAGCACGTTCGGCAGCAGCACGCGCAACACGACCGACAGCGGCCCGTCGCCGCAGGCCCGCGCCGCCTCTACCCAACCGGCATTGCGGCGCACGTTTACCTCGGCGCGGGCGAAGCGGATGTAGAACGGCAGGTTGATCACCGCCGTGGCGATGATGATGTTCTCCATCCGGTTGCCTAGTGCCGCCACCAGTGCCATGGCCAGCACGAACAGCGGGAACGCCATCAGCACGTCGGTGATCCGCCCCACCCAGCGGTCCAACGCGCCCCCCGCATAGCCGCAGAACCCGCCGATGGCGGCACCAGCGAAGAACGACACGCCGACGGCGGTGATGGCGATGAACAGGTCCAGCCGGGCCGCGAGCAGGATGCGGGAGAGGATGTCGCGCCCCAACTGGTCGGTGCCCGCCCAATGCGCGGCGGTCGGCGCCTGCAGCGCGATTGGCACGTTGGACGCGACCGGGTCATACGGCGCGATCCAGGGCGCTGCGACCGCCAGCAGAACCAGCAGCGTCATGCCAGCGGCGGCGATGGCGGTAACGGGATTGGACCGCAGCACATAGGCGACGTGGGAGAGCGTGCTCGGGCGGTCGAGGGTGAGGCTCATTCCACGCTCACCCGCGGGTCGGCGATGCCATACAGCACGTCGATCAGCACGTTCACCAGCACGAAGATCAGCGCCATCAGCAGCACGAAGGCCTGCACCGGCGCGTAATCCGACGCCAGCAGCGCGTCGAGCGCGTAGGAGGCGACGCCGGGCCAGGAGAACACCTTTTCCACCAGCACGTTGGCGCCGAGCATGGTGGAGAACACGATGCCGGTGATCGTCAGCACCGGCAGCAGCGCGTTGCGCAGGGCGTACCCCACCACGATGCGCCGCCGCCGCAGCCCGAGCGAGTGGGCGGTGCGGATGAAGTCACTGCCCAGCACCGCCAGCATCGAGGCTCGCGTCATACGCGCGAGCGGCGCGAGCACGAACAGCGCCATGGTGGCGGCGGGTAGCAGCAATTGGGTGAATGCCGCCCACCATCCGTCCCAATCGCCCATCAGCGCGAAATCAACCAGGTAAAACCCGGTGATATCGGGCGGGGAGGAGGCGAAGATGTCGATCCGGGCCGTCGGGTCGGGCGCCCAGCCGAGCAGGTAGTAGAACACGTAGATCAGCAGCAGCCCCGACACGAAGGTCGGCACGCAAACCCCCAGCGTGCACACCATCCGCACCGCGTGGTCCACCGCCGATCCGGGGCGCAGCGCCGCCACCACCCCCAGCGGCACCGAGACGGTCAGCGCCAGGAGCAGCGCGCTCAGCGTAAGCTCCAGCGAGGCGGGGAGCCGCCGGCCCATATCCGTCGTGACCGGTTGCCCCGTGGTCAGCGAGTGGCCGAGGTTGCCCGTCGCGACATCCCCCAGGTAGCGGATCAGCTGGATCGGCATCGGCTGGTCCAGCCCCATCTGGTGGCGCAGCTCCGCGATCTCCTCTTTGCCGGCGCTGGGACCCGAGGCGAAGAACACTGCCGGATCGCCGGGCAGCACGCGCATGAGGATGAAGGTGACGACGACCACGCCGAGCAGGGCGGGAATGGAGGAGAGCAGGCGGGCGCCGACCCGACGCGCGATGGCGGCAAGGGTCTTCATGCGGGAGGCCGTGTGCGTGCGTCGGGTCTGGCGCGCACCGCTCTCAAACCCGCTTCAGGTCCCGGAAATCCGCCTGCCGGTAGAACTGGTAGGTGTACCCCCCCACCGACTTCGCCATCACCGCATCCTGGTTCGGCTGCCACAGCAGGATCAGCGGCTCCTGGCCGGCGAACAGCTCGATCATCTTGGTGCAGTCCGCGTCGTATTTCGCCGGGTCAGTCTGATAGCGTGCATCCAGCGTCAGATCCTCCATCGCCGGGCTCTTCCAGGCGGAGAAGTTCCACCGCTGGTCGCGCGTGAAATACAGGTAGAAGAAGTAGTACGTGTAGGGCAGCCACGCCGTCGCCCCGTCGGTGTAGAACGGCAGCTTCTTGTCCGCCTCCAGCGTGTTGAACTCAGCGTCCGGCTTCTTCTGGATGTCGACCTGGATGCCGGCCTTGCCCAGCGACTCCTTCAGCAGCGCGGCGAGCGGCTCGGCAGTGGCCGAGGCGCCGGTGCTGAACGCGAACGTCGTCGAGAATCCGTTCGGCATCCCTGCCTCGGCGAGCAGCTGCTTCGCGCGCGCGATGTCCGTACGGACCGGCATCGGCTGCGGGAACTTCGAGTCGGGCGGGGTGCCGGACCAGTCCGCGCCATACAGCTTGCGGCCGCGGCCGAAGATGGCGGCGTTGAACATGTCGTCGTACGGCAGCGCCGCCGCGACCGCCTGGCGTACCTTTGGGTTGTCGAACGGCGCCACCTGGGTGTTCATCGTGATGTGGTTGAAACCGTTGGTCTGCGGGATCGAAGCGACCTTGGCGCGGCCGGCTTGCTCCATCGCCTGCACGTCGCTGGCCGCCAGGTCGATCGACAGGTCCGCGTCACCGCGCTGGATCAGGTTCGCGCGCGTCGCCGGTTCCGGCACCGTCTGCATGATGACCCGGCGGAAGAACGGCAGCGGGCCAGCCTTCCACGCCTCGTTGCGGCGCAGGATGGTGCTCTCGCCGGGCTTGTGGCTTTCGACCATGTACGCGCCGGAGGCTGCGGTGTTGGTCTTCATCCACTCCATCGCCCACGGATCCTCCGCGGTGGCATGCTGCTTCGCCAGCTTGCTGTTGATCATGATCGCGTAACAGACGCAGAGGTTGGCCAGCGCCAGCCGGTCCGGCTTGTCCAGCGTCACGGTGACGGTATGGGCGTCCACGATCTTGAACTGGTCCACGCTGGTCAGCGACCCGGTGGACATCTGTGGCGGCGCCAGGGACTTGGCGGACACGGTGCGGTCCAGCGACCATTTCACGTCCTCCGCGGTCACGGGGCTGCCGTCGTGCCAGGTTGCGTCCGGGCGCAGCGTGATGGTGATGGTGCGTTTGTCGTCGCTGATCGCGTAGCCCTGCGCCAGCTCCCCGCGGATCGTATCCGGATCGAACACGAAATTGGCTCCGAGCGCCTTGCGGCCGAAGCTGAACAGCCGGTCGTACACGTTCATCCCCACACCGAACGACTCGCGCGTCGCTCCCGGCATCGTGGTATCAAGCGTGTTGATGGTATTACCCGTGACGTAGCGCAGCGTCTCCGCGCGCGACTGGGCGGAGGCAGCACCGGGCATCCCCGTCAGCAATGCACCGGCGGCCGTGCCCGTCAGGACGGTTCGACGATCGATCTTCATATGTCCACCACCCTGGTTGCGTAGAAGGTGGCGTTTCGACCCTGGAAGTAATTTTAGGCACGGTATGTCGGCCGGGTGCGGCAGGCAATGGCTCACTCGACCGGCGTGATCCCACGCCGGGTCAGCAGCCAGTTGGCCGCGGCGCATCCCGCCGCCACTGCCGCCGCGATCAGCAGCGCCGGGGCGAATGAACCCGACCGCTCCACCACGTATCCCGTCACCAGTGGCGCCAGCGAACCGCCGACCGAGCCGCCGATATTGGCCATCGCCTCGACCGTCGCGATCAGGGCCGCCGGGGCGAGGCCGGTGGCCAGCGCCCAGCCGCTCGTGGTGGCCACATTGGCGGCGAACAGCGCTGCCGAAATCGCGGCCAGCGCCATCCCCGCGCTGCCGGAGAGCGTGGCCAACGCGCTGCCTGCCGCCGATACCAACAAGCCGGCAACCAAGGGTCCTTGCCGCGCCACCCGCTCACCAAGGCGCCGGGCCAACCGGTCCGAGGCGTAGCCGCCGCCGATGGCACCCAGGAAACCGAAGAACTGCGGCAGCGCCGACCAGAGTGCAGCATGGCCCGCCGGCATGTGCCAGCTTTCCACCAGGTAGCCCGGCAGCCACGTGACATACAGCCAGGTGACGTAGACCGTGCCGCCGAAGCCCAGCAACAGGCCGCACACGGTGCGCTGCCGCAGCAGCCGCCCCCATTGCACCGGCCCGGCGATCCTGGCCGCCGTCTCCCGGCTGCGCGGCAGGTCGCGGCAGACCACCGCCCACACCACGGCGACCAACAGCCCGGCGGCGCCCAGGACGGCGAAGCTCGCCCGCCAACCCGCCACCAGCATCACCGGAGTCAGCAGCAGCGGTGCCAGCGCCGGGCCGAGCGAGGCGGAGGCGTTCAGCAGCCCCATCGGCATGGCGCGCTCCGCCGGGGCGAACCGGTCGGCACACACCCGGGCGCCGCCCACGAACATCGGCGCCTCCCCCAGGCCGAGCGCCACCCGGGCCACGATGAACTGCGGCAAGCCGCCCACCAGCCCGCTCAATGCCTGCACACCGGACCAGACAGCGAGCGCCCCCGCCAACGCCGCCCGGGCGCCCAGCCAGTCCACCAGGCTGCCGGCCGGCAGTTGCGCCACCGCGTAGCTCCAGGCGAAGGCGGATAGCAGCAGCCCCGCCTGAGCCTGCGACAGATGCAGGTCCGCCCGGATCGCGGGCAGCGCGATCGAGACGGCCGAGCGGTCGATGAAGTTCACGCACCCGGCCAGCACCAACAGGCCGACCAGGACGATGCGCTGGCGGCCCGGTGCTTCCGTGGTGGTGCTCACCTGGGGTCCCGCACGCCGCCACGCAGCATGTCGGCCATCCGCTCCGCGATCGCGACCGTCGTCAGGTGCGTGTTGGCGCGCGGCACTTCCGGCATCACGGAGGCGTCCACCACGCGCAGCCCGGTGCAGCCGATCACGCGGCAGCCCGTATCCACCACCGCGCGCGGGTCGGACGGGCTCCCCATGCGGCAGGTGCCGCTGGCGTGCTGCGCGTCCGAGCACTCGGCGAACAGCCAGTCGTCCAGCGCTGCACCGTCCAGCTCCTGCTCGATCGGCATGCCGGAGACGCCGTACTCCACCCACTCCGCCACGTCCTGCACCGCCGGTTGCAGGCAGATCGCGCGCAGCCGCCGGGCGCCGTCGCGCATCCGCACCAGGTCCCGCTCGTCGGACAGCATGCGCTCCTCCACCGCCGGGTCGGTGGCCGGGTCGGGCGTGGTGATGCGGACATGGCCCTCGCTCCAGGCCTGGTAGACGGAGACGGCGATGCGCCCCTGCATCGGCGTTGGGCCGGACTTGCTGAGCAGGCTACCGGCGAGGTTGCCCGCGATCATGATCATGTCGTTCTCGCCGGCGCCGGCGAGGCCCGAGCTGTAGCGCAGGCAGCAATTGGTGTGGCGGTGCATCAGTGTGTCCACCCTTGCGTGCGGGCGCAGGTGCAGCAGCGCACCCATGATCGGATGGTCCAGCAGCGCGGCACCCACGGGCCGGTCCGCCACGACTTGGATGCCGAGGCCCGCCAGCAGCGCCGCCGGGCCGATGCCGGAGCGCTGCAGGATCGCCGGCGAGTGGATCGCGCCCGCGCAGAGGATCACCTCGCGCGCCGCCCGCGGCGCATGGGTCTGCCCGCCGGCCTGCACGCGCACGCCGCTGGCATGGGGCCGGTTGCCCTCCATCGTCAGCGCCTCGACCAGCGCCTCGCCGACGATGGTCAGGTTGGCCCGGCCTCGTGCTGGCTCCAGGTAGCCGTCATTGGTGGACACGCGCCGCCCGGCGATGCTGTTGATGGCGTAGGGTGAGGCGCCGGTGCCCTCGGGCGCGTTGTGGTCCTCGCACCAGCCATAGCCCAGGCCTAACGCCGCGTCCCGCAGCGCCCGGTCGACGTGGCCCCAGGCTTCCGGCGGCGCGCGGTAGACGGGGATCGGCCCGCTGGCGCCGTGGTAGGGCGCGTCCGGGAAATTCATGTCGGTCTCGAGCTTGCGGAAATACGGCAGCAGGTCCGCCCAGCCCCAGCCCGCGCAGCCCGCCGCCGCCCAGCGGTCGTAATCGTCCGGCACGCCGCGGATGGCGATCTGGCCGTTGATGGTGGAGCTGCCGCCCATCGCCCGGCCACGCCATAGCAGCCGCGGATCCTGCCGCTCGGTGCGCCGGGCCAGCAAGTTCGGCCAGCGGAATTCGTCGTCGCCGATCGCGGCCATCGGGTTGGGGATGCTGATGTGCTCCGGCGTCTCGGCCGAGCGCATATCCCGCCCCGCTTCCAGCAGCAGCACGCGGGTCGCCGGGTCCTCGCTGAGCCGCGCCGCCAGCACCGCCCCTGCCGACCCGGCGCCGATGATGATGTAGTCGTATTCGGTGTCCATCATGCCTCGCCATGAGATGCTGCGACGATGCTGGGTGGAGCGGGGAAGGGCAAGCGGCCTTAACTCTTCCCTCTCCCGCCCTTCCGCGGAAGAGGGCCGGGGTGAGGAGCTTGGGATCCCGTGACTGCTGGATCATACATGCGCGCTCGGCCCTCACCCCGACTCTCTCCCGTGACGGACGGGAGACGGAGCAGCGATAGACGCTACGGATGCGCGGCTGCCGGCATGGCCAGCACGTCCGCCACCCGAAGGCAGCGCGCCATGCGGCCTGGGGCCGGATAGACCGGGTCCGGAAACGCCTGCCGGCAGGCGGCCATCGCCAGCGTGCAGCGCGGCGCGAACGAGCACCCCGGGGGCAGGCGGCGCAGATCGGGCGGGCTGCCGGGGATGGCGGCGATGTCCTCCTCCGGCGGCTGGTCGTGCACGGTGGAGGCGAGCAGCCCCGCCGTGTAGGGGTGCGCCGGCGCACGCAGCACCTCGTTCACCGGCCCCTCCTCGATCACGCGGCCCGCGTACATCACCGCCACCCGGTCCGCGATCTCCGCAGCCACACCCAGATCGTGGGTGACGAAGATCGTGCCCATGCCGAGTTCCTGCTGCAGCCGGCGTAGCAGGATCAGCACCTGGATCTGCACCGTGGCGTCCAGCGCCGTGGTCGGCTCGTCCGCCAGCAGCAGGCGGGGGCCGCAGGACAGCGCGATCGCGATCATCGCGCGCTGCCGCAACCCGCCGGACAGTTCGTGCGGGTAGGAGTCCACGCGCCGCGCCGCGCCCGGGATCTTCACCAGGTCCAGCAGCTCGATCGCGCGGGCGCGGGCCGCGGCATGGCTGCCGCCCTTGTGCTGCCGGATCGTCTCGATCAGGTGCTGGCCGATGGTGTAGACCGGGTCGAGCGCGGTCATCGGCTCCTGGAACACCATGCTCACCGCGCCGCCGCGGAAGTTCCGCAGCGCGCGGCCCTGCAAGGCCAGCACGTCCTGCCCGCCGAGGGCAATGCGCCCCTTCACCCGCGCGCGCCCCGGCAGCAGCCGCATCAGCGCCCGCAAGGTGACCGATTTGCCGGAGCCGGATTCGCCCAGCAGGCACAACACCTCGCCTTCGCGCAGGCTGAAGCTGGCGCCGCTGACGGCGGTCACGGTCGCTTCGCGCGAGACGAACTGGACCGACAGGTCCTCCACCTCGAGCAGCGGCTGCGTGGTGACCATGCCGTCCATCACGCCGTCCCCGCCAGGCTGTGGCCAGAGGCCGGGTCCGTCATGTGGCAGGCGGCGACGTGGGAGGTGCGGCCGGCCCATTCGCCCAAGGCGGGCATCACCCGCTCGCAGACGTTTTCGGCACGGGGGCAGCGGGTGCGGAAGCGGCAGCCGGAGGGAGGGTTGATCGGACTGGGCGGGTCCCCCACCAGCGGCGGCGCCTCGATGCGCCGGGTCGCGTCCATGGACAGGCGGGAGCCGAGCAGTGCCAGGGTGTAGGGGTGGCGCGCGCGGCTGAACACGTCCGCGGCCGGGCCCAGCTCCACCACCTGGCCGAGGTACATCACCAGCACGCGGTCGCTGATGTAGCGCACGACGTTGAGGTCGTGGCTGATGAACAGGTAGGTCAGGTTCAGCGTGCGCTTCAACTGGCGCAGCAGGTTCAGCACCTGCGCCTCGACCGATTTGTCCAGCGCCGAAACCGCTTCGTCCAGGATCACCATGCGCGGGCCGACCGCCAGGGCGCGGGCGATGTTGACGCGCTGTTTCTGCCCGCCGGACAGCTCGTGCGGGTAGCGGGGGCCGAACAG
>CAXSEK010000093.1:0-8692 GCA_964235625.1 uncultured Acetobacteraceae bacterium | reverse complement strand
CGCCAGGTGGGCCTTGCGCCGAGCGTAGGCGACCTCTCGCCCGCCGAGCTCTCCGGCGGCATGCAGAAACGCGTGGGCCTGGCCCGCGCCATCGCCGCCCAGCCCGGCATCCTGTTTTTCGACGAGCCGACGACAGGGCTGGACCCGATCATGGGGGCCGTGATCGACGGGCTGATCGTAGATTGCGTCAAGCGACTCGGCTCGACGGCGGTGGCAATCACACACGACATGGCGTCCGCCGTGCGGATCGGGGACCGGGCGGCGATGCTGAACCGTGGCCGGATCGTCTGGGAGGGGCCGGCGCAGGACCTGCTGCACAGCGGCAACGAGGTGGTGGACCAGTTCACCCATGGGCGCCGCGAGGGGCCGATCCAGATGGAGCTGAGGAAGTAGGGCTGGATGGAAGCCCATCCCCTCTCCCGTCCTTCACGGGAGAGGGGATGCCTCCGCTGCGTGCTAGATCCGGCCGAGCACCAGCAGCACGATCAGGATGAGGACGATCAGGCCAATACCGCCGGTCGGCCCATAGCCCCAGCCCGAGCTGTAGCCATAACCGCCACCGCCGAGCAGGAGGACGATCAGGACGATGACGAGGATAGTACCCATGGAGACACCCTTCCGGTGTTGCTTGCATGGGCTACAACGTGTTGCGATCCCGTAAGTTCTCACGCCACCGTGCCTGGACTTGACGTTTGTGAATCCATGCAGCGTGTGTCAGCCGCGCTGCAGATGGCGGCCCAGGAAGTCGAGCGTGCGCATCCGAGCCTGGTTCGTCGCGTTCGGATTGAAGCTGGCCCGGGCGTCGCAGCCGAAGCCGTGGCCGGCGCCCTCGTAGACGTAGATCTCCACGCTGGGCTGCGCCGCCCGGATTGCCTCCACGTCGGAGAGCGGAATGCCGTGGTCCTCCGCGCCGAAATGCAATTGCACCGCGCAATGCGCCATTTCCTCCCGCGCGGACGCAATGCCACCGCCGTACCAGCCGACCGCCGCCTCGAACCGCTCGGAGCGGGTGGCACCCCACCACGCGACCGTGCCGCCCCAGCAATAACCGATGATGCCCAACGCCGGCATTCCGAGCGCGTCGGCCGCGGCCAGCACGTCCGCCATCGTCCCTTGCTCCGGAACCTGCGCCCGGAGCGCCAGGCCGCGCTTGAGGTCCGCCTCGCCGTAGCCGAGCTCCACGCCGCGCTCGGCGCGGTCGAACAGGGCGGGGGCGATCACGGCGTAGCCGGCCTCGGCGAACTGGTCGCAGACGTTGCGCATGTGCCCGTTCACGCCGAAGATCTCCTGCACCACGACCAGTCCGGCGGTCGCGTTGCCCGGCCCGGCCCGGTAGGCGCCCAGCGTGTGCCCGTCGGCCGCGGTCAATTCGATCATCTGTCCCATTTCGTCGCTCCATCGGTCGTGGCAGGAAAGCTGCCATGGGCGAGATCATAAACCTCCGCAAGGTCCGCAAGGCCAAACATCGCGCCGGGGAGGTGGACGCGGCGGCGGAGAACCGCGCACGCCACGGCCGCACCCTCACCGAACGCGAGCGGGACCGCGCGGCGGCCGAGCAGGCCCGGCGCGCGCTGGACGGCGCCAAGACCGACCCGGCGTGAGCGACTACCTGATCCGGATGATCGAGGCGGCGCTGCTGCCGTCCGCCCTGCTGGTGGAGTGCGCCGCCCTCGGGCTGCTGCTGCGGCGCTGGTGGCTCGGCCGGGCGCTGCTGGTGCTGGGGGTGGGCGGGCTGTTCGCCTGCCTGGTGCTGCCGGTCGAGTCCTGGGCGCTGCGGCCGTTGGAGGCGCGGTTCCCGCCGGTGGCCAGCTTCCCGGCGCGTGTGGACGGCGTGATCGTGCTCGGCGGCGCGATCGACGAGCTGACCAGCCGTGACAACGCGACGCCGGTGCTGAACGAGGCCGCCAACCGCATCACCACCTTCGCGATCTTGGCCCGGCAATACCCGCAGGCCAAACTGGTGTTCACCGGCGGCTCCGGCGGCCTGGTACAGGGCGTGTCCACCGAGGCCGAGTTCGCCCGCACCCTGCTGACCGACCTCGGTGTGCCGCCGGCGCGGGTGACCTACGAGGACAAGTCCCGCACCACGCTCGAGAACGCGACCTTCACGCGGGACCTGATGCATCCCGCGCCGGGCGAGGTGTGGGTCCTGGTGACGTCGGCCAGCCACATGCCTCGCGCGGTCGGCGTGTTCCGGCAGGCAGGGTGGGACGTGCTGCCGTGGCCGACGGGGCCGCGGGCCCGGTCCGGGTGGTTCCCGGTCTCCCGCCCGTTCGGCGCCAAGCTGTCGGCGCTGGACGCGGCGGCGCATGAGTGGATCGGGCTGGTCGGCTACTGGGTCACCGGGCGGACGGCCACGCTGATCCCGTCGGCCTAGGGGTAAGAAAACAATCTGATAGCATAGTCTCCCCCTCCCCTCGAGGGTAGGGCAAGCGCATTTGCCTGGCGCTCCTGTCTTCTCCCTCTCCCTTTTTTGGGAAAGGGCGGGGTGAGGGAGCTTGGGATCCCGCGACAGGTTGGCCCTCACCCTTCTCTCTCCCGTGAAGGACGGGAGAGAGAAGGCAAATGCCATTGCCCTGCCCTCAAGGGGAGGGGACCGTCGGACCTTGGCCGCGCACGACTCTCATCAGGCGTCACGTCCCGCCACGGAACGGCGCGCTCACCAGCATCCGCGCCAGCGCCTCGTCATCCATCTCCGGCCCGTCGTCCCGAGGTGGCCCATACCGCCGGCCCAACCGCAAGCCCGGCCCCGCCACCTCCCGCACGGTGCCCACCGCCGCCGCGGCCCGCGCGTGCAGCGCCGCCACGTCGGCCGGCCGCCGCCGCACCCAGGGCCGGTGGCCGGACCAATTATCCAGACCTAGATCCCGGGCGATGTCGGCGATGATCTCGCCTACCGGCCGTCCGGCGATGTCGTCGTCCATGTCGGGGCTATCCAACCGCTCCAGCAGCTCGGCATGCAGGCAGTCCGCCCGCTCCTCGTCCACCGTCCGGTCGATCCTGTCCTCCACCGACCGGATGATGTGCTTGCGCGCCGCGACCCGAGCCAAGGCATCCGAAGCGGGCATCAGCTCGTCGAGCCACCGCGCCATCCGGATCGTCCGCCTTACCGCCCGGGCTACCCGTTCGAACGCGACCGTCGCCTCCGCCGCCTGTCCCTCTAACTCGTCCCGCACCCTGCGCGCGAGTTCCATCCCGATCCCGACCAACTCCTCCAGCGCCGACCGAAACGGGTCGGCCACATCCTGGAGGGTCGCGGGCGGAGGAGGGGCAAATGCTTGGGCGTTCACGAACGAAACAAGAACACAGTCGACTGGCATTTGTCAATCGAGTGTCAGGCGTGGAACACGGGTGAGGAAGTTGGAACGGGGTCGTCGCCGCCCAGGTCCAAGGCAGCGCCCTGGCCTTCCACGTCCCGCAGCTTGCGCGCCACCACCCGCGTCCTGGTCCGCGCGTCCTCGATCGTGCGGGCCATCGTGCCCGCATTGCGCCCGAGCCGCTCCAGCACCTCGTCCATGCGCAGCATCTCCTGCCGCGTGGCGCCGAGCAGGCGGCCGATATGCTCGGCCTTCTGCTCGAGGGCCAGCGTTACGTAGCCGAGATGGACGGTCCGCAGCAGACCGGGCAGCAGCCCCGGGCCCATCAGCAGCACGCGGTGGTCCCGCCCCAGCGAGTCCACCAGGCCGGGCATCCGCGCCGCCTCGGCATACAGGCCGTCGGTCGGCAGGTACAGCACGGCGAACTCGGTGGTCAGCGGCGGCGCGATGTACTTGCTCGCGATACGCCGTGCCTCCACCCGCAGCGTCGCCTCCAGCGCGCGCCGGGCAGCCCGCTCGGCCTCCGCGTCCCCGGCCTCCGCCGCGTCCAGCAACCGTTCGTAGTCGGCCAGCGGCAATTTGGCGTCGATCGGCAGCAACGGCCGCGCCCCGCCCTCTCCCTGCGACCCCGGCATCCGCACCGCGAACTCCACCACGCGCCCGTCGCCGATGGCCACGTTGCTGTCGTAGCTGCCGGCCGGCAGCAGGTCGTCCAGCAGCGTGCGCAGCTGCGTCTCGCCCCAGCCGCCGCGCGTCTTCACGTTGGAGAAGATGCGCTTCAGGTCGCCGATCCCGGCACTGACCGCGGCGACCTCGCCCATCGCCTTCTGCACCGCCGCGAACTGCGCCAGCACCCGGCCGAAGCTCGTGCTCATCTGCTGCTCGACAGCGGCATGCAGCTGGCTGCCGACGGTGCGCTCGATGGCCGCCAGCCGGGCCGCACTGGCCTCCGCCATCTCCCGCAGCTTGCTTTCCAGCAGCAACGCCGTCCGGCCCTGCGCCGCCTGCGCCTCCAGCCGGATCTGCTCCATCTGGCTGGACATCACGCGCTCGCCCGCCTGCATCTGCGCCCGCGCCGCCTCCAGCCCCTGGTGGGCGGCGGCGCTGGCCGAGCGCACCGCCGCCGAGAGGCGCAGCACGGCGGCCAGCGTCGTCAGCAGCAGCACGCCGCCCGCGGCGAACAGTCCCGCCACGGCCGCGTCCGGCCAGGACATTTCGCCGATAGACACTCACGGTTCTCCAGCGTTCTCTGCACTCGCTAGCCGAGCCGTCCCGAGTCGCCCGAGTCGCGTCCGATGTCGCTTCCAAAGTCGCCCCAAGGAACCAGCCATGGCCGAGCCCAAGAAACTCCCCGTCGTGGCGCTTGGCGCGTTGGGCGTCGTGTTCGGCGACATCGGCACCAGCCCGCTCTACGCCGTGCAGCAATGCTTCACCGACGAGCCGGCCTTCGCAAAGGACCCGGCGCTGGTCACCGGCATCCTGTCGCTCATCATCTGGTCCATCATCTTCGTCGTCTGCCTGAAATACGTGACCTTCATCCTGCGCGCCGACCATGACGGGGAGGGCGGGACGCTGGCCATGCTCGGCCTGATCCGCACCAAGGTGCCGGCCGCGGCCTTCGCCCGTCCCGGGGCGCTCACCCTGCTGGTGCTATTCGGTTCGGCGCTGCTGTACGGGGATGGCGTGGTCACCCCGGCGATCTCGGTGCTGTCGGCAGTGGAAGGCCTCAAGCTGGCGAGCCCCGCCTTCGGGTCGGTGGTGGTGCCGCTCTCCGCCGGCATCTTGCTGGCACTGTTCCTTTTTCAGCGGCTGGGCACGGAGAAGGTCGGCCGCCTGTTCGGGCCGGTGATGCTGCTGTGGTTCGTGACCATCGGGGTCGTGGGTGTCGCGAGCGCGGTGCAGCACCCGGCGGTGCTGGCTGCCTTCAACCCGGTCGCCGGCCTGCGGCTGCTGACGGGGCAGGGCTGGGCGGGCTACGCCGTGCTGGGGGCCGTCGTGCTGTGCTTCTCCGGCACCGAGGCTCTGTTCGCCGACCTCGGCCATTTCGGCCGCCGCCCGATCGTGCTCGCCTGGTACCTGGTCGTGTTGCCGGCGCTGGGCCTGAACTATCTGGGCCAGGGCGCGCAGCTGCTGCAGGACCCAGCGGCGGCGGACAACCCGTTCTTCGCCATCGTGCCGCATTGGGCGGTGATCCCGATGGTCGTCCTTGCCACCGCCGCCACCGTGATCGCGTCCCAGGCGCTGATCTCCGGCGCGTTCTCGCTCACCCAGCAGGCGATCAACATGGGGTTCGCCCCGCGCTACGGCGTGGTCCACACCTCGGAGGAGGCGCGCGGCCAGATCTACATGCCGGTCATCAACTACGCGCTGATGATTGGCTGCCTGGCGCTGGTGTTCGGCTTCCGCTCCAGCGAGGCGCTCGGCAGCGCCTACGGCCTGGCGGTGATCGGGACGATGACGGTGACGTCCGTCACCTTCTTCGTGGTCACCCGCCGGGTCTGGCAATGGCCGCTTGCGGCGTCGCTGGCGCTGTGCGGCCTGTTCCTCGTGATCGACATCGCCTTCCTGGGCGCCAACCTGGCCAAGCTGCTCTCCGGCGCTTGGGTGCCGCTGCTGATCGGCGGCTTCGTGTTCGCCGTGCTGGTGATCTGGACGCAGGGCCGTTCGCGCTTCCGCCAGGCGCTCGCCGGCTGGTCGATGAAGCTCCCGGAGTTCATGGCGCTGACCAAGGACTGGACGCAGCGCGAGGGTGGCGGTGCCGTGTTCCTGACCGAGAATTCGGACAAGGTGCCCTTGGTAGGCCGCCACGAATGGCTGCGCGCCCATGTGTGCCACGAGCAGGTGCTGCTGCTGCGGGTGGAGACGACGGGCCGCCCGCACGTGCCGGCCGCCGAGCGGCTGAGCATCGAGGATCTCGGCGGCGGCATCTTCCGCGGCGTGGCCCGCTTCGGGTTCATGCACAACCCCGACCTCGCCGAGGCGCTGAAGGACGGGGCGCCGTTCGAGAGCGGGGACGCGGTGTTCTTCCTGCCGCAGATCACGGCGGTCGGCGCTCATCCCTGGTGGCGGCGGGGGCTTCGGCGGGTGTACTTGTTTCTGGGACGGACGGGGCTGACGCCGGTCGAATACTTCAACATGCCGCCGGACCGGGTGATTTCGGTTGGGCTGGAGCTGGATGTTTAGCGCGGGCTGTGGCGGACATCACCCGTCGAGAGGATGGCGTCATCGCGAGCCGAAGGCGCGGCGACCCAGAGGGCAAGCGCACGGCGGTCGCCCTGGGTCGCGTCGCTTCGCTCGCGATGACGAGCGACATCCTCGAGCCGGTGATATCGTCCCCCAAGCGGGGACTACATCACGCCCTCTCGCGTGAGGGACGGGGGAGGGAGAAGCCGCGGCCGGTCAGTCGCCTGTCGTGTCCGGCTCGTTCGCGCGCCGCCGGGGCGACCGGCGCCGCTGCTCCGGCCCGCGGAACTCGCGCACCCGTTCGAACAGCAGCACCGCGCGGCCGGTGACCACGTATTTGTCGCCGACGCCCACGTCCTCCACGTGGTTGGGCGCGTTGGTGTCGAACACCAGGCGCCAGACCGTTCCGCCAGCGACCGCGGGCAGCACGAAGCCCACGCCCTCGTGGTGGGCGTTCAGCACGATCAGCATGGAACTGTCGCTGGAGGCGCGGCGCACGCCGGTGGCCCGGGCACGGCCGTCCAGCAGCATGCCGAAGCAGCGCAGGTTGCCGTCGTTCCAGTCGGCCCCGCACATCTCCTGGCCCATCGCGGTCAGCCAGGTCACGTCCCGCACGCCCGAGACGGGGTCCAGCTCCCCCGTCAGGTAGCGGCCGCGGCGCAGCACGGGGTAGCGGTGGCGCAGCGACGTCAGCTCCTGCACGAAGCGGATCAGTTGCTCTCCGCGGGCGCCGATGTCCCAGTCCAGCCAGCTCGTCTCGTTGTCCTGGTTGTAGGGGTTGTTGTTGCCGCCCTGGGTGCGGCCGAACTCGTCGCCGGCCAGCAGCATCGGCGTGCCCTGGCTGAGCAGCAGCGTCGCCAGCATGTTGCGGATCTGCCGGGCGCGCACGGCGTTGATCGCCGGGTCGTCGGTCGGGCCCTCCACGCCGCCGTTCCAGCTGACGTTGTTGTCGGTGCCGTCGCGGTTGTCCTCGCCATTCGCCTCGTTGTGCTTGCCGTTGTAGGTGACGACGTCGTTCAGTGTGAACCCGTCATGCGCGGTCACGAAGTTCACCGAGGACCAGGGCCGTCGCCCCCGGCGGTGGAACTCGCCGGCCGAAGCCGAGAGCCGGGCCGCCATGGCCGAGGCCGGGGCGTCCGCCTTCCAGAACGCACGCGTGGTGTCGCGGAACTTGTCGTTCCACTCCGCCCAGCCCGGCGGGAACTGCCCCACCTGGTAGCCGCCGGGCCCGATGTCCCACGGTTCGGCGATCAGCTTCACGCCCGAGAGCACCGGGTCCTGCCGGCAGGTGTCGAGGAAGCCGCCGCCCTCGTCGAAGCCGTGGTCCTCGCGGGCCAGGATGGTGGCCAGGTCGAAGCGGAACCCGTCCACGTGCATCTCCGTCACCCAGTAGCGCAGGCTGTCGGTGACCATCTGCAGCACCCGCGGGTGGCTGATGTTGACGGTGTTGCCGGTGCCGGTGTCGTTGATGTAGTGCCGCTTGTCCCCCGGCATCAGCCGGTAGTAGCTGAGGTTGTCGATGCCGCGGAAAGACAGCGTGGCGCCGCGCTCGTTGCCCTCCGCCGTGTGGTTGTAGACCACGTCCAGGATCACCTCGAGCCCGGCGTCGTGGATGCTGGCGACCATCTGCTTGAACTCGGAGAATGCGAAGCCCGGGCTGTAGGCGTAGCGCGGGTCCGGCGCGAAGAACCCGATCGAGTTGTAGCCCCAGTAGTTGGTCAGCCCGGCGCGCAGCAGGTGGTCGTCGTTGACGAAGGTGTGTACCGGCAGCAGCTCCACCGAGGTAACGCCTAGAGAGCGGATGTAGTCCAGCACCGCGGGGGTGGAGAGCCCGGCGAAGGTGCCGCGCATCGGCTCCGGTACGCCCTCGTGCCGCTTGGTGAAGCCGCGGACATGCGCCTCGTAGAGGATGGTTCGCTCCCACGGCACCAGCGGCGGCGCGTCCCGTCCCCAGGTGAAGGCCGGGTCGATCACGCGGCATTTCGGCATGTAGGGCGCACTGTCCCGCTCGTCGAACGAGAGGTCCTCCGCCTTGGCGCCCATGGTGTAGCCGTAGCAGGCCGGGTGCCAATCCAGCTGGCCGACATGGGCCTTGGCATAGGGGTCGAGCAGCAGCTTGTGGTGGTTGAAGCGGTGCCCCGCCTCCGGCGCATACGGCCCGTAGACGCGGTAGGCGTAGACGATCCCGGGCC
>CAXSEK010000092.1:0-8703 GCA_964235625.1 uncultured Acetobacteraceae bacterium | reverse complement strand
TCGGCGCCGACGACTACATCACCAAGCCGTTCAGCCAGCGCCTGCTGATCGAGCGTATCCGCGCCCTGCTACGCCGCAACGAGAGCAGCCGGGCCGAGGGCTCGGGCGCGGCCCCTGGTGGGGTGATGACGCGAGGGGACCTGGTGCTGGACGAGACCAAGCACCAGTGCACCTGGCGCGGCCACGACATCCAGCTGACGGTGACGGAGTTCCTGCTGGTCAAGGCGCTGGCGGCGCGGCCGGGCATGGTGAAATCCCGCGACCAGCTGATCGACGCGGCGTATGGCGAGAACATCTACGTCGATGACCGCACCATCGACAGCCACATTAAGCGGGTGCGTAAGAAGTTCCGCACCGGCGATGACAGCTTCGACCATATCGAGACGCTGTACGGCATCGGCTACCGCTATAAGGAGGGCTGATTGCCCGACATCGGCGCCAAGGGTTTCCCGGCCCCGGCCGTCCGCCGTCCCCGCGCGCTGAGCGTGCCGCGGCGGTGGGTGCCGCCGCTGCTGCGCCGCATCCTGCTGGTCAACGCGCTGCCGCTGGCGCTGCTGGTGGCGGCGCTGCTGTATCTGGACCAGTACCAGAACGGCCTGTTGGAAAACGAGGTCACGGCGCTGCGGGAGCAGGCGCGCATCTACGCCGGCGCGCTGGGCGAGAGTGCCGTGAAGGAAACCGATCCGGACAACCCCCAACTGGTGCCGGAGATCGCTCGCCCGCTGCTGCGCCGCCTGACGGACCCGACACCCAACAGCCAGGCCAAGATCTACTCCGCCGACGGCCAGGTGATCGCGGACAGCCGGGTGCGGGAGGGCGCGGGCGGCGCCATCAACACCCAGCCCCTGCCGCCGGCCGCCGATCGCGGGCCGTTCGAGGGCACTGTGGAGGCAATTTACGACCGGCTGCTCTCCGCGCTGCCGCACAACGAGACGGCGACGGTGGACACCGGGCCCTCCGCCGCCGGGCCAGATTGGCAGCCGGACGTGAAGGCGGAGCTGAAGCTGTCCTCCGCCGACAGCGCGCGGGAAACGCCGCCCTATATCCGCCGCACGTCGGACAACCGTCTGCTGGTCACGGTGGCGGAGCCGATCACGCGCAACCGCCACACCGTCGGCATCGTGCAGCTGACGCGGGACGCGCGGGAGGTGGATGACAGCCTGGTCGCGATCCGCATGTCCATCCTGGGGCTGTTCGTCATCGCGCTGGTGCTGACGGTGATGCTGTCGTGGTACCTGTCGTTGACCATCGCCCGCCCGATCCTGCGGCTGAGCCAGGCAGCGCGCGACATGCGGGAGGGCCATGGCCGCGCCGGCGCCGTGCCGCAGCCGCTGCTTCGCCGCAACGACGAAGTGGGGGAACTGGCCCACGCCTTGCGCGACAGCTCGGAGGCGCTGTGGTCCCGCATGGACGCCACCGAGCGCTTCGCGGCGGATGTGGCGCACGAGATCAAGAACCCGCTCAGCTCCATCCGCAGCGCGATCGAGACGCTGCGGCGGGTGGAGGACCCGGCGGCCCAGCGCCGGCTGCTGGCGATCATCGCCGAGGACGTGATCCGGCTCGACCGCCTCATTAGCGACATCAGCGACGCGAGCCGGGTGGATGCCGAACTGAGCCGCACGGCGCCGGAGCCGATCAATGTGGTGGCGATCTTGCGCCTGCTGGCCGAGATCGACGAGGCGACCCGGCCCGAGGGCGGCGTGCGGCTGGAGGTGGACGCGCCGGACGGCCCGCTGCTGGTGCAGGCGGTGGAGGACCGGCTGGTGCAGGTGCTGCGCAACCTGATCGGCAACGCCCACAGCTTCAGCCCCGCCGGCGGCCGCGTGGTGCTGCGCGCGCGGGAGGCCGGTGCGATGGTGGAGGTGAGCGTGGACGACGAGGGCCCCGGCATGCCGGACGCCAAGCTGGAGCACGTGTTTGACCGGTTCTACACCGAGCGTCCGAAGGGCGAACGCTTCGGCCAGCACTCGGGGCTTGGCCTGTCCATCAGCAAGCAGATCGTGGAAGCGCTCAAGGGCCGCATCGCCGCGGAGAACCGCCGGGACGAAGTGGGGGCGGTGCTGGGGGCGCGGTTCGTGGTGCTGCTGCCGAAGGGATAGCCTTCCCCCTCTCCCACTGGGAGGGGGCAGGGATGAAGGAGCTTGGGATCCCGTCGCTACTGGATCGGATGTGCGCGCTCGGCCCTCACCCCGGCCCTCTCCCGTGAAGGACGGGAAAGGGAGAAGCGAGCCGGGTATGGAGACTCAGGCGACGGTCAATCCCACGTCGACGTTGCCGCGCGTGGCGTTCGAGTACGGGCAGATCTGGTGGGCGGTCGCGACCAGCTTCTCGGCATCCACACGGTCGAGGCCCGGCAGTTCGACGCGCAAATCCGTGGTGATGCCGAACCCACCTTCGGAGCGCGGGCCGATGCCGACATGGGCGGTGACCTTGGCGTCCGCCGGGACCTTCATCTTGAGCTGCTGCCCGGCGACCTTGAGGGCTCCGATGAAGCAGGCCGAATAGCCCGCGGCGAACAGTTGCTCGGGGTTGGCACCCTCGCCGCCGGCGCCGCCAAGCTCCTTCGGGGTCGAGAGCTTGACCGCAAAGCTGCCGTCCTCGGTGCTGGCCTCGCCATCGCGGCCGCCGATGGCAGATGCGGTCGTGCGGTATTTGACGTCGATGGACATGGTGCCGTCTCCGGTTGGATGTTACGATAATCATTATCGCGATAGGCACCATCTGCACCCGAGGGCCGCTTCTGTCCAGCAAAACGTTATCGCGATAAGGGTTTTCGTGGTATAGGTCGGACGATAGGAGAGTGCCTATGGCCGCCGCCGCCCAACTCGACGATCAGCTGTGCTTCTCGCTCTATGCCACCAGCATGGCGGTCAACCGCACATACAAGCCGCTGCTCGACCAGTTGGGGATCACCTACCCGCAATATCTCGTGCTGCTGGCCCTGTGGGAGGGGGATGGCCGCACGGTGGGCGCCATCGCCGCCCGGCTCGGGCTGGAGTCGAGCACGCTCACGCCGCTGATCAAGCGGCTGGAGGCGGCCGGGCTGGTGACCCGCACGCGCAACCCCGAGGATGAACGGCAGGTCCAGGTGCGCCTGACGCAGCGGGGCGCGGCGCTGCAGGAGGATTGCGGCTGCCTTGCCGAAGCGCTGGTCGCGCGGTCGGGTATGGCGGGCAAGCGACTCGCCGCGCTCAATAGCGACGTGAAGGCATTGCGCGATGCGCTGACCGAAAGACGGCCATGATCCTGTACGACCACCCGCTCTCGTCCTACGCCCAGAAGGTCAAGATCGCGCTCCGCGAGAAGGGTGTCGCCTTTGAGCGCATGCTGCCGGACGGTTTCGGCACCGGCCGGCGCGACACGGACTTCGCCGCCGCGAACCCGCGCGGCGAGGTGCCCGTGCTGCTGCCCGACGGCGGGATGCCGATCTTCGAGTCCACGGTGATCCTGGAATACATCGAGGATCGCTGGCTTGGCACGAAGCTCTGCCCGCGGATCCGCAAGCGAGGGCCCATGCGCGCATCACCGAGGAGGTGTGCGATACGCAGTACGAGGCCGTGAACTGGGGTTTTGGCGAGGTGCTGTGGTTCCGCCGGGCCGAGGGTGCGTTGGCCGAAACGCTAAAGGCAGCGGCTGCGCGCGACACGCAGGCGTTGCAGCAGTGGCTGACGGCCCGGCTGGGCAGTGCCGACTGGTTCGGCGGCGATGGCTTCGGCTGGGCGGACGCGGCAGTGGCGCCCATGCTCAACCGCTCGGTGCATTACGGTCTTGGCCCGGAAGCCGGCTCGCCACTCGGGCGATGGCACGCGCGGCTGCGGGAGCGCCCGGCGGTCGCGGAGACCTTCGCCGAGTTCGACCAGGCCGCTGCCCGGATGGGAGCGACGGCCGACCTCTACCGCACGGGCGGCCGCCGCCGGGAATACCGCGACCACCGGCTGGAATGGATGATCCGCTCCGGCGGCATCGATGTCGTGCTGGCCGGCCTGCGCGAGGACACGATCCGCTTCTCCTGGCCGGGTTGAGCGGGCATGATGCAGGCGGTGCCGAGCCGTGGGAGGACGTGACGCGATGAACCAGATGACCGATTTCGCCGAGACCTTCGGCCGCTTGGCCAAGGACGGGCGCAGCGAGGAGACGGACCAACTCGGCGGCGTCAACGTGCGCCTGGTCCGGGTCAAGGGCGGCGGCGAGGGACGTTGGGACTCTCACGGTGCCACGACCGAGACCGTCGTGGTTTGGAGCGGCGAGTTCACCGTGGAGTTCCGCGACCACACCCTGCAGCTGTCGAGCGGCCAATGCTGCGTGGTGCCGGTCGGAGCCGAGCATCGCGGAACGTCCAAGACCGGTGCCGAAATCGTGCTGTTCCAGCAGGCGCACTGAAGGTTAGGCCTCGATCGCGAGCCTGGCTACGAGGCCCGCAAGGTCGGGGTCACCCGCGCTGAGGTCATCGAGACTGTAGGGGCAGGTGCGCGGCAGGTCTCGCGGTGCGCCGCTGTCGTCATTGGCCGCAGCCACTTGCCGCAGCGCCCGTGCATAAATCTTGTCGAGGTCGACCCGGGACTGCATCGAGGGCGTCAGCGCATCCTCCACTTCCCCCAGAAAACCGATCAGCTCCGACGTCCAATGCCCGGCGGCCCGGCTTGATGGCCAGGCGTGGAGCTTCATCAAGTGGATGATGGCCTGCTGGAGGAAGCTCCTGCATGCGCGCAACTCCGACACGCCCACGTCTTGCACTTCCTCGATCACGTTGAGCCAATCCACCGCCTCGTTCAGCCGCTCCCCGGCGGCAAGCCGGCGGAGTAGGCCGGCCTGGTGCTCGGCCCAGGCGAGCGCGTCGTGGTCGTAGGCGCGGTCAGACATTCTTACCTTCCCGTTGAGACAGCGCGGGCTCCAGCACTACCAGCGCGGACCCGGTTGCGGCAATAATCGCGACGCGGCACGACGCGAGCCGCAGCCAGGAGCGCCATGCCAGATCTCGCCGACTTCACCGCCCGTGCCGCCGACGGCACGGAGCGGCCGCTCGCTGCGTATCGCGGCCAAGTGGTGCTGATCGTCAACACCGCCTCGAAATGCGGTTTCACCCCGCAATACGAGGGGCTCGAGGCGCTCTGGCGCAAGCACCGTGACGCCGGGCTCGTGGTGCTTGGCTTTCCGTGCAACCAGTTCGGTGGCCAGGAGCCGGGCACGGCGGAGCAGATTGCCAGCTTCTGCACCACCAAGTATGACGTGACCTTCCCGGTCATGGCCAAGGTGGACGTGAACGGCGGCGGCGCCGATGCACTGTTCCAATGGCTGAAACGCGAGAAGCCCGGCCTGCTCGGCATCGGCGCGGTCAAATGGAACTTCACCAAGTTCCTCGTCGGGCGCGACGGCGCTGTGATCGGCCGGTTTCCGCCGACCGCGACCCCCGCCTCGCTCAACGGCGCTGTCACAAGTGCCCTGGCGGCTGCCGCCTGACTAAGGGCAGCATCGAAAGCCCTGCCCGGACGTTAGCCTAGCCATGAGCACGACAACACCGATGAACGATGTGGCCGAAGCGCCCCCAGCGGAAGCCGCCCCAGCCCAAACCCTGGAGGCGGGCGCGCACGAGGGCGAGCCGCAGCGCCTGGAGCGGGCACAGCATGAACTTACCCGGCCCAAGACGCCCAACGGCAAGGCGCTTACCACGCTGGCCGTGCTCGCCGTGGTCTACACGCTGTATTTCGCGGCCTCAATCCTGCTGCCGTTCGTGCTGGCGATCGTGCTGTACCTGCTGCTGTCGCCCGTCATGCGCGTGCTGACCCGGCGGTTGCACCTGCCGCGCATCCTGGCGGCACTGCTGCTGATAATCCTGGTGTTCGCGATGGTCGGCGGCGTGGGTGCGGCGATCTCGGTCCCGGCGACCGACTGGGTGGCGCGGGCGCCCCAGGCGCTGCCCAAGATGGCGGCCAAGCTGGGCTTCCTGCGCGAACCGTTCGATTACCTCCAGCACGGCTACCAGCAACTCACCGGCATGATGGGCGGTGGTGGCGGGGGCCAGCAAGGCGGCGGGTCGGTCCCAGGCGTCTCCAGCCTGACCTCGTTCGGCGGCTCCGTCCTGGGCGGGCTGAAGACGATGCTGGGCGACGGTTTCACGATCCTGCTGCTGCTGTTCTTCTTCCTCTCCTCCGGCGACACCCTGCTGCGCCGGCTGGTAGAGGTGCTGCCCACCTGGGAGGACAAGAAGCGCGCCGTCGGCATCGCCGCCGAAATCGAGGACAACGTCGCCAGCTACCTCGCCACTATCACGGTGATGAACGTGCTGGTCGGCACGCTCAACGGGGTGCAGCTCTGGTTGCTCGGCATGCCCAACCCGTTGCTGTTCGGCACCTTGGCGTTCCTGCTCAACTACATCCCGATCCTGGGCCCGCTGACCGGCGTGCTGATGTTCGGCTTCGTCGGCCTGTTCACCTTCGACAACCCCCTTTTCGCCCTGGTTCCAGCTGGGATCTATCTCTGCCTCCATATCCTGGAAGGTGAGACGATAACCCCCATGCTGCTGGCCCGGCGCCTGACGCTCAGCCCCGTGCTGGTGATCGTCTCGCTGTTCTTCTGGGATTGGCTGTGGGGCGTGCCGGGCGCGCTGTTGTCCGTACCGCTTCTGGCGGTCGCCAAAATCGTGTGCGACCGGCTGCCGGGCCTCGCCGCCATCGGCCACATGCTCGGCGCGGACAACCCCCATGCCGACATTGGTTGAGGCCTACATGCGGCTTGCCCGGTGCCATCCAGGCGCTAAGGTCCGCCTGGTGCAAAGGAGCCTGCCGTGACGCCTATACGTGTGGGTTTTCGACGCTGCTTACTGGGATCGCTGCTGGCCGTGACCGCGGGCGGGGTGCAGGCGCAACCGCTGCTGTACACGCAGCGGCTTCCCGAGGGCACGGTCTATATCCGGCTGGTCAGCGTGTTGCCGGCCGCGGCCACCGTGGCGACGGATTTCGCCGGGCAGATCCCGCTCGGGAATGCGGACGCGTCCCGGGTGTCGCCGTATTTCGTGGCCGGGGATGCCGGCGGCAAGTCGGTGTCGCTGCAGGTGAAGGAGGGGGCCAAGACGGCGACGGCCACCATCCAGCCAAAATCTGGCACGTTCATCACAGTGGTGCTGCAGGAGAAGGCGGGCGGCGTCTCGGCCGCGATCATCGTCGACAAACCGGAATACAACCAACTGAAGGCGCGGCTGGCCTTCTACAACGCGACCGATGACTGCGCGGCCGGCTCGCTGACGACGGGCGGCAAGGCGGTGTTCTCGGGCGTAGCGCCGGGGGGCGTGAAGGCCGGGTCGGTGAACCCGGTGGCGGCAACGGTGATCGCCGCGTGCGCCGCGGAGAAGGCCAAGCCGCTGGACATGGGCAAGCTCGACGCCGGCGGCCTGTATAGCGTCTACATGATGAGGCTCGGCGGGCAACTGGCGTCGTTTACGGCGCATGACCTGATCGCACCGCCGCGGTGAGCCGCATGCGTGCCGCCCTGGCCTCGGCTCTGGCCGCCCTGCTGGCGATATCCGCAACGGCCAGGGCCGCGGGGGATTGTCCCGCTCTGCCACCGCGGACGCCCATGCCGGCCGAAGCACAGCCGGGCATGCAGGACCTGGCTTTCTGGCACGACGCGGTGACGACGCTGGATGCCAAGCTGCCGACCTTGCAACTGCCCACGCGGCGGCTGGTGTTCCTGGGCGACTCGATCACAGCTGGCTGGGATGCCGGGATGTTCGGCCAGTTCTACGGCGCCCGCGCGCCCTTGCTGCTCGGCATCAGCGGGGACGCAACCCAGGGCGTGCTGGCCCGGCTGCCGGGGGAATGGGGGCCGATGCGTCCGCGCCTGGTGGTGGTGCTGATCGGGACCAACAACCTGCCATACGGGACGCCCGACAACATCGCGCTGGGCGTGGCGGAGATCGTGCGCTGGATCCATCGCCACTCCGCCGACACCCGCGTGCTGATCGTGGGGATCCTGCCGCGTGGCGCCCCGGGCGACCCGATGCGCCCGGAATTGGCCCGGGTGAACCAGCTCACCGCGCAGTGTGCCGACAATCGGACGACGTATTTCACCGATATCGGCCGCATGCTGGTGGATGCGAACGGCACGCTCTCCAAAGAAGTGTCGTTCGACATGCTGCACCTGACGCCGGTGGGCTACGCCATCATGGCGGCGGCGATTGAGCCTGACATCCGCCGGATCATGGAAGAATGAGGGTCATGCTGCTGTTGTTGCTGCTGGGCGGGTGCGAGGCGAACCCGAACAGCCAGCCCGCAAGCTTCAACGCCCACGTGAACGGCAGCTACACGGCGGTGGGCGGGTTCATAACCAGCCATTGACCTTTGTCTCGTGCCACCGCACGAACCTCATGTCGCTGTGCAATCCCCAAGTGGATTGCACGCTACACTGCCAACAAGCTGTCCGCCGCCGCCCGTGCTGCCTCCGTCACGGTCTCCCCTGCCAGCATGCGCGCGATCTCCTCGCGCCGGGCCGGGCCGTCCAGCCCCGTGACGTCCGTGCGGACCCGGCCGCCTGCGACGTGCTTGGCCACGCGCATGTGCTCCGCCCCGCGTGCCGCCACCTGGGGGCTGTGCGTCACTACCAGGACCTGCACGCCCGCGGCGACCCGCGCCAGGCGGTCCCCCACTGCGGCGGCGGTGGCGCCGCCGACGCCGGAATCCACCTCGTCAAACACCAGCGTCGGCACGGCGG
>CAXSEK010000091.1:0-8729 GCA_964235625.1 uncultured Acetobacteraceae bacterium | reverse complement strand
CGGCGGCGGCGGGGGCGGCTGGCCGGCGATGCGCACCGGCAGCACCGCCACCGAACCGGGTAGGTGTTCCGGCACGTTGATCGTGGCCTGCTGAATCGCGATCTTGCCGCTCGCCGCCAGGGTGCCTTGCACGTCGCCCCGCACTGCCAGGTCCGCGTCCAGGCTGGCGGTCAGCAGGTCGCTGGCGAGCGGGCGGGCGTTGCGCATCGTCAGCGTCACGTTGACCGGCATTGCCCCGGTCAGCCCGACCGTTCCGCTGGCGCCGATCGTGCCGGGGCCAGCCTGGCCAGTGAAGCTCGCAATCCGGATCGTCTCGCCGGAGGCCTGGATGGTGGTCGCGATCGCGCTGATGCGCACGCCCTGGCCAAGATCCTGCACCTCGCCGCCCGCCAGCGTCAGCGTGCCATTCACCTGGGGCGCCGTGGTCGAGCCGGTCACGCCCGCATCGAGCGTGACCTGGCCGCGCGCCCGGCGGCCCTGGGGGGTGAGGATCGGGTCCAGCATCGCGAGGTCCACCCCGCCGGTGGCGCGCAAGGCTAGCGCGCCGGCCCCGAGCGGCGCCCGGCCGGTCACCGCCAGGTTCGAGCGCCCGGCGGCGAGCCGCGCATCCACCGTCGCGGCCTTGCCGGCGAGCTGCACGTTGGCGGTGATGTTGGCGGGCGGCAGCGCGCGGGCCGGGCCGGTGCGCATGTGCAGGCCCGTCGCAGTCAGCCGCACGGTGCCGCTGGGAGCGGCGGGCGTGCCGGTCAGCTTCGCATCGGCGCTGATCTCGCCGGCCGCGTCCACCGAGGGGGCGAACGGCTTGGCCAGGTCGGGTGTGACGCCGCGCAGGCTCGCCGTCAGGTCCAGCCGCGGCGTGGCCCGCCCGGCGACTTCCAGTACGGCGGTCTGCAGCCCGATGCGCAGCCGGTCCACCGCCACGCCGTCGCCGAAGCTTACGCGCGCCGGGGCCAGCAGGCGCACCGCCTCACCCTTCCAGTCGGCGGTGAGGGCGGACAATGCCACCGACTTGCCGGGCACGTTCAGCATGGCGTTGGAGGCGACCGTGGCTCCCGCCCCCGCCACGTTGGTCAGCGCGGCGTTCAGCTTGATCGCTAGCGCCTCCTGCGGACCGTTGACCGCCAGCTTGGCCGAGCCGCCGATGCCGCTCGCCTCGATCCCTTCCGCATCCAGCGTCGCCGCGACGTCCGGGTGGGTGGTGGGGTCGGTGACGCGCGCCTTCAGCACGGCTCGGCCGACCGAGCTGCCGGGGATGCCGGCATGGGTGGCGTCGACGTCGATCGTGGCGGTGCTGCCGTCGAACGCTGCGTCCGCGGTCACGGCGCCGCTCACCGCCTGGCCGGTCAGCGCGCGCAGGTCGTCGAGCCGGGTCATGCGCAGGCTGACCTTGCCCTGCGGCAGAGCGGCGCCCTTGGCCATCGTGGCCGCACCCTCGGCATGCAGGCTCTTCCAATCAGCCCGGTCGATCGTGGCGTGCAGCGTGCCGTCGGCAGCGCGGTCGGCGTGCAGGGCCAAGGCGAGCGGCGAACCCTCCAGCGTGCCCTGCGCCGTCACCGACCCGGCGGGGTTGCCGGGCAGCCCGGTGGCGTTGACCGCGACCTGCACCGGGCCCTTCGGCACGCCCTTGCTGCCGACCGTGCCGTCGAGCGTGGCCACCACGGCCAGGTTGTCGGTCGGCCCCTTCGCCGTGCCCTGCACCGTGGCGGCGCCCTCCACGGTGGGGGTGAGCACAGCCAGGTCGGTCAGCCCCACACTATAGGCGAGGTCCAACACGCTGCCCTTGTCGGTGACGCTGGCGCGCAGGCTGAGCGTCTTGCCGTCCAGCTCCGCCCGGCTGACGGTGATGTCGCTGCCCGCCAGCGCCACCGTGACGCCGATCCGCGCCGCATCACCCAGCAGGGCCGGCACAGGAGTCAGCCCGCCGGTGATGCCGACCGTGCCGTCCAGCTTCACGTCGGTCGTGCCGCCGGCGACGCTGGCATCCACGCCCAATTGGGTGCGGCCGCGCAGATCCACGCCGCCGGCGGCGGCGAGCGGCTGGAGGTCGGGCGCGATCAGGTCCACGTGCGCGGCGATGGCGCCTGCGGTGTCGGCGTGGCCGGTGGCTTGCAGCAGGGGGTGGGACAGGTTGAACGTTACCGGCCGGGCCGGTGCGTCCAGCCTGGCGTCGGCTTGCAGCACCAGGTTGCCGCCGGCCAGCAGGTCGGGTTTCGGCCCGGGGATGCGCACGCCCTCCGCCGTCGCCGTCAGCCCGGCAGCGCCCTGGTTGCCGTGCAGGTCGGCCGAGAGCTTGGCCACCGCCGCCCCGCCCGCCGCCAGCCCAGCGAGTTGCAGCTGCCCGGTCGCGTCCGGTTTGGTGAACGGCCCATGCACGTGGGCCTCCAACGCGATCGTCTGCCAGGATACGCCGGGGGCGGGGGTCATCGCGGGGGCGTTGGCCGTGAGGTCCAGGTCCGCGGCCTGGTTCACCAGGTCTACCGTACCCTTGGCGGTCAGCCGCGCCGGCCCGGCGGCAAGTGCCACCGACGTCACCTCCGCCGCGCGCGGGCCGTCCACGCTGGCCTGCAGCGCGATCGTGCCGATATCCGGCAGCTTGACGATGGTCGCGATCAGCCCGTGCGGCGGCTCCGCCACCTCCAGCTTGGCCGTCAGATGGGTGGGGTCGATCTTGCCGTGCACGACGTAGCTGCCGGCGCTGTCCAGCCGGTCGATCGTGACGTCCGCGTCGCCGTCCTGCAGCGAGGCCAGGTGCGCCCGGCCGTCCAGCGCCAGCACGGCGGCCGCGCCGGCGACCGGCGCGCCGATCTCCGCCCGGGCGATGCGGATCGTCTGCACCGACACCCGCACCGGCAGCGAGAAGGGCTGGCTGCTGGCCGGCTGCCCGGCGGCGGCGGGCTGGGACACCGGCAGGCGCGGCACCTGCACGCGCCCGGCCGTCAACAGGTCGATTCGCGCCTCCTTGTGCAGCAAAGCGAACGGTGACCAGTCCAGTGCCACGTCGTCCAGCAGCAGCCAGGCGCCTTGGGCGTCGTGCACCTCGGCATGGGCCAGGCGCAGCGCATCGGGGAAGCGCCCGCCCAGCCCGGCTATCACCACCTGCCCGCCGGTCAGCTGCCCGGCCAGCCGCTCCACCAGGCGGCGGCCCGGGTCTATGTTCAGCATCAGGATGGCCGCCAGCACCGCAAACACCGGCACCAGGACCAGCACGCCGAGCACCCAGCCGAGGACACGCAGGATGGTGCGCATTACGGTGATCCCATCAAAACGCTTGGCCCAGCCCGATATAGGCTTCCAGAAGCTGGTCCTTGCGCCGCTTGTCGAGCGGCACCGCGATGTCGAACCGGATCGGCCCCAGGCTGGTGTAGTAGCGCGCGCCGACGCCGACGCCCTCGAACAGGGTGCCGTTGAACGGAGCTGCGCTGTGGCCGACCTGCGCCGCGTCGACGAACACGGCGGCGCCGAAGCTCTCGCCGAAGCGTTGCCGGTATTCGACGGTAGCGGCGGTGAGCGAGCTGCCGCCAGTGGGCCGCTGGTTCGGGAATAGCGGGCCGGCGGCCTGGAAGCGGTAGCCGCGCACGGTGGCGCTGCCGCCGGCGTAGAAGCGTTGGTCCGCCGGGATCTGGAACGTGCTGGCGCCCAGCGCCGAGCCCAACGTCCCGCGCAGCGCGATGACGCTGCGGCCTTCCGTGTCGGCCAGGTTGAGGTAGGTGGAGGCGCTCGCCAGCGCGAGGGTGAAGAACGAGCTGCCGCCGCCGAACGGCTCCGTCGGCGTCACGGTCAGCCGCGCCTTGATGCCGTGCGTCGGGTTGAACAGCCCGTCCGGCCCCGTGCTGTCGTAGGTGGCGCCCAGCGGCACTTGCACCAACTCGTAGTTGGTGTTGGTGAAGGTGGTCAGCGTCGTCTGCTGCGCGATCCGCTCCTGCACGCCGGTCAGCCCGGCGGAGACGCTCCATTCGTTGGTCAGCTTGCGGGTCAGCGACACGCCGAGCAGCTCCGCCTTGCGGCTGTAGGCGTAGAGGTTCTCTTTGATGTAGGCGGCGTTGTAGGCCAGCGTCTGGTCCCGCGCGTGCCAGTCCGGCTGGGTGAAGGTGACGTTGAAGTTGTAGCCGGGTGCACGGATCTCGGCGCCGGATTCGGCCTGGGTGATGGCGGCCCCCAGGACCAGCGTCTCTGCGTTGCCGAACACGTTGCGGTAGGTGAAGGTCGCGCCGCCGGTGGCCCCCGTATCCGTCGCGTAGGCCAGGTTGAACGCCACGGCGTGGCGCGGCCGCTCGACCACGGTAAAGGTGAGCGGGATCGTGCCGTCCGGCGCCAGGTGGTCGGGGATGGTGGCGTTCACGGAGGCGAACACGCCGTTATTGGCCAGGTCCTGCCGTGCGCGCTCGATCGTCGCCGGGCTATAGTCCTCGCCGGGATGCACCAGCAGGCGGCGGCGGATGTAGCTGTCGTTGGTGACCTTCAGGCCGTCGACCGTGATCGCGCCGATATCCACTCGCGGCCCCGGCTCGGCATGGAACGTCACGTCCAGCACGTGGTCGGCCGGCGTCTCCACCGCGTCCGGCGCGCTGACCTTGGCGAGCGCATGGCCGTTGGCCTGTAGCGCGCTCAATAGGCTGCCCTGTGCGGCGAGCACCTTGGACGCGATTGCCGGGTCACCCGGCGCGATGCCGAGCTTGGCGCGGTCCGCCGCCGAGACCGGGCCGTCCACGGTGACCCGGCGCAGGTGGAACAGCGGCCCGCGATCGACCGTCACGCTGATTGCCGCCTGGCTGTCGGCCGGCTTGGCGGCGAGCGCGTCCGGCAGGGCGGGATCGTCCACCGGCCGGCCGTCCACCGTCAGCGCGATCTTGGCAGCGTAGTAGCCGAAGCTGTTCAGCGCTTCTTGCAGCCGGGCGATATCGTTCTGCGCCCGTGTGACCAGTGCGAAGGGGCCGACCGGTGCGCTTTTCTGCAGGGCGATCAGGGTCGAGCTGTCGTGCAGCGCGCCGTCAATCGCGCCGTCCCCGGTAGGCGCGATCGTCACGTCATACGGCTGCGGGTCGGCGGCATGCGCCGGCGGCTGCATCGCGATAGCGGCCGCGGCTAGCACGGCCAGGCGCTTGAGGGTTCGGCGGCGATGCATGCAGCAGGGTCATAGCGCATTAACCTTTGAGTAACGAGGCGCCGGGTTGGGATTCCACCGGCCGCGGACGGAACCCGGCGTTGTTGTCCCGCAACCTCGCCCGGTCTATCTGCCGCTGATGGCCCGCCCTATCGCCCCCCGGTTGAACAGCCGCTCCCGTGTGTCGCAGTTCGCGTCGGTCGCGCCGGCGGAGGTCGGGCAGTGGCCGGACACCATCCCGCTGTTCCGTCGGGTGATCCGGGGCGGGCGGGCAGCCCGGCGCGGGGTCATCGCCGTGCTGTGGACGGTGGTCGCGGCCGGTATCCAGGCGCTGCTGCTGGTGGTGCCGGGCCGGGCGAAGGTGGTGTTCGCCCGCGTCTACTGGGCGGTGTTCGCGCGACTGGTCGGCCTGCAGGTCCGTGTGGTCGGCGCGCCGGCGGCCAAGGGGCGGGGCCGCCGGGTGATCTACGCCGCCAACCACTGCTCCTGGCTGGACATCCCCGTGCTGGGCGGCCGGCTAGAGGCGTGCTTCGTGTCCAAGAACGAGATCGCGGGCTGGCCCGTCGTCAGCGTGGTGGCCCGCCTCGGCCGCACCGTGTTCGTCACCCGCCAGCGTGGCGCCACGGGGCGTGAGCGGGACGCGATGCGCGGCCGGCTCGCCGCGGGCGACGACCTGCTGCTGTTTCCGGAGGGCACCAGTTCCGACGGCGGCCGCGTGCTGCCGTTCCGCTCGGCGTTCTTCTCGGTGGCTGAAGGTGACGCGCCACCGCTGATCCAGCCGGTCTCCGTCGTGTACGACCGGCTGGGAGGCCTGCCGACCCGGCGCGCTACCCGCGCGGCGTTTGCGTGGTACGGTGACATGGATCTCGCCAGCCATTTCTGGCGCTTGGCGCAACGGCGCGGCATGCGGGTGACCGTGCTGATGCACCCACCGCTGGACCCGAGGGATTTCGGCAACCGCAAGCTGCTTGCCCAGGCCGCGTGGGCCGCCGTGGCCGCCGGTGCGGCGGCGATGCGGCAGAACCGCGAGGAGCGTGGCCTTCACATGGCCTCCGCTGCTGGGTCCGTGCTGGTTCCCGCCTGACGGCATTCCGTTTCCGTCTTGACCCGACTCGCCCCGCTCGTGCGTGCTGAAACACTCTTGACGGAGGGCCGACGCACCTGCGGACCTTGACCCGCCGATCTATGTGGATAACTGCTCCCACCGCGCCACCGGGCTTGTCCGGCGGCGACGAGGGACGTCCTGTCGATGCCTGATCCCAAGCGCCTGCACGTGATCACCTGGGGGTGCCAGATGAACGTGTATGACAGCGCCCGAATGGCGGACACGCTGGCCCCGCTCGGCTACGCGCCGACGGCTACGCCGGACGATGCGGACATGGTCATCCTGAACACCTGCCACATCCGCGAGCGGGCGGCGGAGAAGGTGTTCTCCGAACTCGGCAAGCTGCGCAAGATCAAGGAGTCAAGGGCCGCCGGCGGGCGGACGACGGTGCTCGCGGTCGCCGGCTGCGTGGCGCAGGCGGAGGGTGAGGCGTTACTGGCCCGCGCACCCTATGTCGACATCGTCATGGGCCCGCAGACCTATCACCGGTTGCCGGAGATGGTGGCGCGCGCCGCCCGGGCCGCCGGGTCGGTGATCGAGACCGATTTCGCCACGATCGAGAAGTTCGACGCGTTGCCGGACCAGGCCGCGAGCCAGGGGCTGACCGCCTTCCTGACCATCCAGGAGGGGTGCGACAAGTTCTGCTCGTTCTGCGTCGTCCCCTACACGCGCGGCGCCGAGATCAGCCGGCCACCGCAGGCAGTGCTGGCGGAGGCGCGCCGCATGGTGGCGGGCGGCACGCGGGAGATCACGCTGCTCGGCCAGAACGTCAACGCCTGGGCGCACTCCGGCTGGACGCTGGCGGCGCTGGTGCACGCGTTGGCCGGCATCCCCGGCCTGCTGCGCATCCGCTACACGACCAGCCACCCGAACGACATGGGCGACGACCTGATCGCGGCGCACCGGGATTTCGCGCAGCTGATGCCGTTCCTGCATCTGCCGGTGCAGTCCGGCTCGGACCGGATGCTGGCCGCGATGAACCGCCGGCACACCGCCGACGATTACCGCCGCATCGTGGGCCGGCTGCGGGATGCGCGGCCGGACCTGGCGCTCTCGTCCGACTTCATCGTGGGCCACCCCGGCGAGACCGATGCGGACCACGCCGCCACCATGGCGCTGGTGCGGGAGACGGGTTTCGCCTCCGCCTTCTCCTTCAAATACTCGCCCCGCCCCGGCACCCCCGCGTCCGGCGCGCCGTACCAAGTGGCCGAGGCCGTGAAGGACGCCCGGTTGCAGGAGTTGCAGGCCGCGCTGCGCGACAGCCAGGCCGCATTCAACGCCGACAGCGTGGGCCGTACTGTCCCCGTGCTGGTCACCGGGCCGGGCCGCCGCCCCGGCCAGCTCGGCGGACGTACCCCCGCGCTGCAGCCGGTGCACTTCCCCGGATCCCCCCATCTCATCGGACAAGAAATACCGGTGCAGATCGCCGCCTCCACCCCCACATCCCTCTCAGGCCGTCTGCAACAGGAGTTCACACCCGCTTGACACAAACCGCTCCGGCGCTTGCCGCGACTATGCCGCCCGGCCTGCCAGGCCGTGCCGTGACCATGCAGTTCGATGACAACGCCTTGTTGCCTCTGCTGCTGGGGGACCACGACAGGCATCTCGCGAAGCTGGAGCAGGGGTTGGAGGTCCGCCTTGCCTGCCGCGGCAACCGCGTGTCCATCAGCGGGGACCCGGTGCGGGTAGAGGCGGCACAGGCGGCCTTGGGCGTGCTGTGGGGCCGGCTGCGCAATGGTCAGGGCGTCGCCAGCGGGGACGTGGACGCCGCAATCCGCATGAGCAACGCCCGCACCGCCGAGCCGGACCTGCGGCTGCCGCTCTCGGACCTGCCGGCGATCCGCACCCGCCGCGGCTCGGTCGGGCCGCGCACGCCGGGTCAGGCGGCGTACATGGACCTGCTGAGCCGCAACGAGATGGTGTTCGGTATCGGCCCCGCCGGCACGGGCAAGACCTACCTCGCCGTCGCCCAGGCCGTGGCGATGCTCTCGGCCGGCCGCGTCGAGCGCATCGTGCTCTCCCGCCCCGCCGTGGAGGCGGGCGAGCGGCTCGGCTTCCTGCCCGGCGACATGAAGGAGAAAGTGGACCCCTACCTCCGCCCGCTCTACGACGCCCTGGGCGACATGATGCCCGGTGACCAGGTGACACGACGCATCGCCACCGGCGAGATCGAGGTGGCGCCGCTCGCCTTCATGCGCGGCCGCACCCTGGCCCACGCCTTCGTCATCCTGGACGAGGCGCAAAACACCACGCCGGCCCAGATGAAGATGTTCCTCACCCGCATGGGCGAGGGCACCCGCATGGTGGTCACCGGCGACCTCAGCCAGGTGGACCTGCCGCCCGGCACTCGCTCCGGGCTGCGCGACGCCCTCGACACGCTGGAGGGCGTGCAGGGCATCGGCGTCAACCGGTTCGACGTGCGCGACGTGGTGCGCCACCCGCTGGTGGCGCGCATCGTCGATGCCTACGAGCAACGGGCGGTGGCCGAGCGGGACACCCGCGGCCGGGCCAGGCGGGAGGGCG
>CAXSEK010000090.1:0-8749 GCA_964235625.1 uncultured Acetobacteraceae bacterium | reverse complement strand
CGCCTTTTCTTCTCCCCCTCCCCTTGAGGGAGGGGGCCTGGGGGAGGGGTAACCACACGCGAGATCGCCGGACGGCGTCGGCTTGCAGGACGGCCAAATCCCCTCAAACCGGGCTCACCGGCACCCCACCTGCCTCGATCGCCTCCCCCGCCAGCAGGCACAGATCCTCCCGGAACCGCCCCGCGACCACCTGCACCCCCACCGGCACCGTCCCCACCATCCCCGTCGAAACCGTCAGCCCCGGCAGGCCCGTGATCGGCAGCGCGATCTGCACCATCTGCGCCTCCCACACCCGCCCGAACGCCGCGTCGCCCTGCAGATCCTCCCCGTCGGCGAACGGCAACTCCGCCGACACCGGCAGCAACACGACCGGCGTGTGCTCCAGGAACAGCCGCCACGCCCGCACGATGCCGTTGCGCCGCGCCAGCGCGCGGGAGAACGCCGCCATGTCCATCTGCCGCGCCGTCGCCGCGTGGTAGCGCAGCACCGTCAGCGCCCCCGGGTCGCCCTCCTTCTCCGCCGCGGCGAGCATCGCGTCATACCCGTCACCCATCCACAACCGCGTCTGGATCTCCGCCGCCTCCCTCAACGGCGGCACGGACGCTACCTCCTCCACCACCCACCCCGCCAACTCGAGCCGGTGCGCGGCATCCGTCAGCGCAGCGGCAACGGCGGGAACCGTGGCCAAGCCGTCGGGGCGTAGGCACAAAGCGGCGCGCTTCGGCGCGGGCGCCCCCACCAGCGGCACCGGCGTCCACCAGGCGTCCCGCATGTCCGGCATCGCCATCGCCCCGAGCGCCAGCCGCAGATCGCCGATGCTCCGCCCGATCGGCCCCGACACCGCGGTCAGCTGCGGCCCGATCGGCCGATCCGGCCCCGAAAAATTATGCGCGGCGACGCGGCCCGGCGTCGGCCGTAGCCCGTGCACGCCGCAGGCATACGCCGGATACCGGATCGACCCGGCGATGTCCGTGCCATGCCCCAGCGCCCCGATCCCTGCCGCCACCGCCGCCGCCGCCCCGCCGGAGGACCCGCCGGGCGTGATCTCCGGGTTACGCGGGTTCTTGGTCGCGCCATGCAGCCGGTTGCTGGTGAACCAGCGGTAGGAAAAGGCCGGCGTGTTGGTCCGCCCCAGGATCACCGCCCCTGCCCGCAGAAGATTGTCCACAACGGGGTTGTTCTCCCGCGCCACCAGGTCACGCTGCAGCGTCACGCCATTGGTGGTGGCGAACCCCGCCTGGTCGGTGTTCACTTTGACGGTAACCGGCACGCCGGCCAGTGTCCCCGGATCCTCCCCACGCGCGATACGGGCGTCCACCGCATCGGCCTGGGCCAGCGTGGTTTCAGGCCGATGATCCACCACGGCGTTGATCGCCGGATTGGCTGCCTCCAGCCGCGCCAGCGCGTCGAGCGCCGCCTCCCGGGCGGAGATCTCGCACCGCCGGACCCGGCCGGCGATCTCCGCGGCGGTCAGGCGCCAAAGCTCGGTTGTAGGATCGCTCATGGATACTCCTGCTGCGTGGGGGACCAGCCGGGCGGCGCCATCTCGAACCCGGCGAACGCGAAGGCGGGGGCGACGACGCAGCTGACCAGGCTCCAGGCGCCCAGGCTCCGCGCCGCCTGCCAGACATGCGCCGGCACGGTGAACTGCAGCCGCCCCTCCGCCGCCAGCTCGGGGCCGAGCGTTACCGTGTGTCCGGGCAGGCTGAGCCGCAGCGGGCCACCCGCCTGCCACAGCCAGATCTCGGCCGCATCCACCCGGTGCCAGTGGGACCGCTCGCCCGCCGCCAGCAGGAACAGGATGCCGGTGGCCGCACCCCGTTCGCCGTCCTGCGGCTGGTCACGCCAGACCTCGCGGTAATGGCCGCCTTCCGGGTGCGGCTGGAGGTCGAGCGCGGTCCGGACGGCGTCGGCCGGGAGGGTCGGGTCGCGCAGGTCGATGGTCACGTCGGCAAACTATGGCGGTCGCGTCCGATCAGCGCCAGCCCCTCCGCCACCGATACGAACTCCCCGCCGCCCGTCACGCGCGGGGCACCAAACCGGTCCTCGAACAGCCGCCGCACCGCCGGCACCAGGGACGTGCCACCGGTCAGGAACACGCGGTCGATCTCCGCCTCCCCCAACCCGGCCTGCGCCAGCGCCGCATCGACGGCAGTGGCCATGCGGGCGAGGTCCGGCGCGATCCAGGCCTCGAACTCGGCCCGGGTGATCGCCTGGTCGATTGAGAAATCGGCGTGCTTGAACCGCAGCGACGCAAGGTTCGCCCGGGACAGCTCGGCCTTCACGCCCGAGACGGCGCGATACAGCTCGTAGCCCAGCTCGTCGCGCACCAGGCGCAGCAGCGCCTGCAGGCGGTCCGGATGCGCGGCGGTGCGCGCCACCGTCTCGATATCGCGCATCGTGCGCGGCGCGCGCATCAAGGACAGGCGGTGCCAGCGGGCGAAGCTCGAGTAGTACTCGGCCGGCACCGGCAGGTCGTTGCCGAACACGCGGTAGGTGCTGCCCTTGCCCAGCAGCGGCGAGACGACGTGGTCCATGATGCGGTAGTCGAACGTGTCGCCAGCGATGCCCACGCCGGACTGGCCGAGCGCCTTTACCGGGCTGATGCTGCCGGGCTCGAAGCGCAAGATCGAGAAGTCGCTGGTGCCACCGCCGAAATCACCGATCAGCACGGTGGCGGGCGCGTTCAGCCCGCGGGCGAAGCGGTAGCCAGCAGCCTCGGGCTCGAGCGCCATCTGCACGCCGGGCCAGCCGATGCGGCCATAGGCGGTGCGCAGCCGCTGCTCGCCAAACGCATCGTCCGCACCGTCCCCGGCGAAGCGCACCGGGCGCCCGGCGACAAGGACGGCGCTGGGCTCGGCGGCCGGGACGACGGGGCGCAGGAACAGCGCGACCAGATCTTCCAGCGTGAAGCTACGGCCGAACACGCGCGTCTCGGTGAAGCTGCGCTGGGCGAGGTAGCTCTTCAGCGACATCATCAGCCGGCTGTCGACCGGGTCGTCCAGATAGGCCTCGATCGCGGCCGGGCCGACGGCATCCCGCAGCTTGAGGGCGTTCCCAGCGCCCTCGTTCCAGAAACACAGCAGGGAGCGCACCACGTCCAGCTCGGCAGTGCCGAAGTGGTGGCGCACGGTATGGGCAGTGCCGTCGGGGGCGAGCCGGCTGACGACGGTGTTGGTGGTGCCGAAATCCACGCCAATGACCGTCATGGGGCGTTGTCCTGGTAGCAGCGCATGTCAAAGCGGATCGATATCACCCGCCGCGGAACGGCGCACTAGCCAGCATCCGGACCAGGTCCTCGTTGTCCATCTCGGGTTGCGCCGGCCCATAATGCCGCCCCAATCGCGCGGCCGGCCCTGCCACGTCCCGCGTGGCACCTACCGCCGCCGCGGCCCGCGCATGCAGCGCTGCCACCTCCGCCGGCCGCCGTCGCACCCACGGCCGGGTCCCCGGCATGCTGTCCAACTCAAGGTCGTGTGCGATGTCGGCGATGATTTCGCCCACCGGCCGCCGGGCGATGTCGTCGCCCAAGTCGGGGCCATCCATCGAGCAGCAGCGGTCCCCGGTCAGCGTGTTCCGTGCCGGCGCGAGCCCACCCACATCCCGACGCGTCCGGCGTTCATGGGCAGCGCTCGCCGGAGGTCGGCCGCATGCGGCAGGGAGGCCAGCGCATCTGCCATCTGCGCGTGACGGCCCAGTGTCTCCCCGGTTGCACACCGCCATACCTCGACGTGACTGTTGATCCGCGTGACACCCCATGTCGACCAGGCCTCGCCGGGGACATAAACCAGGGCGTAGTTCACCCAGTGGCCCGCTTCCAGCTCATCGCGTTCCACATGCACACGTTCGTAGCCGTGGCCGGTGTCGCTGGCCCAGGCGGCGAGGGCGGCGTAATCGGCCGCCGTGAACCTCAGGCCGAATTGGAGGATTGCCGCACAGGCGCCTTCCGCGAGGCCGGCGGCCCTGCTGCTTGGTGCCACGCGCGAGTACCGGTCGGACAGGATGATCACCCGGCCAGGGCCAAGCTTACTACCTCCCAGCTTACCCCTACGTTTTGGTATAATCGAGTTCGCAACCATGCCGTGTCCTCGGATCGGTCTGAATCAGGGTCGAAGCACGGGGCTCGAGGCCCCCAGCCCGCACATCCAGGCTGCACCATGGTCTCCACGCATCCTCCAATTGGAGGAGAACTGGCTGCCTTCCTGTCGAAAATCGAACACCGAAGCACAGAAGCGCCGCGCCGGATGGCCAGCGCCGTAGCATTGGCAAACGGGCACTCAGAAAGTTTGCAGCTACCCATCTTGACAAACCAGTAGTAGGCTCGGGCACCTCTAATTTGGTTGGCCATTTTCAGGGAGGTCTGTAGAGTGAGCACCCGACTGGCTGGTTCGACCGGCACGCTCGACCATGCCGTCACCTGCGCCGCCCCAGTCCCGCTCGATGTCGTCCGCGACGCCGTCGATGCATCCTACACACTGCTGTTCGACGAGCGGACCCTTGATCGGCGGATCGAGCAGGCGGTTGTCGATGGCGTCGACCAAGGCTACGGGCAGCGTCTGCAATCTGCTGCCGCGGAGCGAATGTTGCCGGTGTGGCTTCGGAGCCTCGACGAGGGCTTCGTGGCCGATCGCGCCTCGTTCGCCGGCGACCGCGAGTTCACCCACTCGGCGTTTTTCGACTACGTGATCCGGCCGGAGGGAAGCTTCCACTGCCTGATCGCCACGCCTTATGTGACGCCGGCGAAGCGCTACCACCTCATTGTCGGCAAGCCGCACCGCAAGGAAGAGTTCGGCCTGGCCGACGCACGAGCCCTTCGCACGCTGCTGCCCTATGTCGCTCGGCTGATCAGCCTCGCCAACGACGCCGCGGTCGCACGCTCGGCTGCGGGCGCACTGCTATCCGCGTTCGACCGCCTCTCCGATAACGTCATCATCCTGTCCGGCCGCGGGGATGTCGAGTTCGCCAACACCGGCGCCAAGCAACTGCTGGCCGTGCGCGACGGGCTACACGTCGAGCAAGCCATGCTCTGTTGCGCCGACATAGCCTCCACCTGCCTGCTTGCCCGCGCCACCACGGCCATCCAGTCAGGGTTCGGGCCGGAGGAGGCGTCGCTCCCTTTGCCCCGCCCGTCAGGCTATCCGCCCCTGTACGTCCAGCTCCGCCGCCTGCCCTCCGACCCGCATGGGCCCATTGCCCGGCACAAGGTCATGCTGCTGATCGAGCAAACCGCGCCGGACAATGCCGTTGAAGGCTGGTCCCACGGCAAGCTCTATGGCTTGACAGCGAGGGAAACCGACCTCGCTGTCCTTCTCGCAAAAGGCCAGGATCTGCGGACCGCGGCCGTGACGCTCGGGATCTCCTATCAGACGGTCCGATCCCACCTCCGCAGCGTTTTCGCCAAGACCGACACGCACCGCCAAAGCGACCTCGTCCGCGCCGTGCTCAACACCTTGTAGCGCCGCTGATTGTGCTCGGCTTAGCCAGCTCGTTGGTTAGGGAACGGTCGGCCTTGTCGCCATCGTCGGGCGACAGATGGCGAACGGCCTTGGCGTAAATTTAGCAGTCATCCTCTCCGGCAACTCGATCCCTAAGTCGCGATGAGGCTTTGCTCTTCTCTCTCGAAGAAAATATTTGTCAGGATCGGTGCACGTCGAGTGTCGATAGGCGGTGCCGTGATCGCGACCTCTGGGTTTGTGGCCTTGGCATTCGCTCATGGCCAGCGGCTTATCTTACCGGGTGGGTGATTTTGGGCATGAGCGGAAATGATACGCTGACTGCTGCAGCATTCATCCTGCTCAACGACGTAGTCCGACGAGATGCCAGGAGCGCAATGGGCGCGTTGATGCTGATCACAGGTCTGTCCAGCAGCCTGTTCTGGCTGATCGCCTCATGTCTTTCGCACGGGGTCGACTGGCGACCGAACACAAGGTCCAAGCCGAGCCCACCCTCCCCCCGTTTATCCCAGCCCCAACCCCTGGCATGACCGACGTCCATGCTCCTCACCCGCCTCACCCTGACCGAGTTCCGCAGCTACCCCACGCTGACCTGGCAGCCGCAGGCCCGCATCAACGTCATCACCGGCCCGAACGGCACCGGCAAGACCAACCTGCTCGAAGCCATCTCCCTCCTCGTGCCCGGCCGAGGCCTACGCAACGCCCGCCTGGCGGACCTTCCCCGGCAAGGCGGCGCACCCCCCGGTACACTCCCGTGGGGCGTGGCCGCGCAATTCGAGGACGGGTTGGCCATCGGCACCGGCTCCCCCCTGGACGGCCCGCCCGACCGTCGGGCGTTCCGGCTGGATGGCGAGGCCCCGCGCTCCCAGGCCGCAATCGCCGCCCGCCTCGCCGCCGTGTGGCTTACGCCGCAGATGGACCGGCTGTTCGGCGAGGGCGCCGCCGGCCGCCGGCGCTTCCTGGACCGCCTGGTTTGGGCGCTGGAGCCAGGCCATGCGCGGGAGGTGGCGGCGCACGACACCGCCATGGCCGGCCGCAACCGGTTGCTGGCCCAAGGTGGCGCAGACCCGGCCTGGCTCGCCGGGTTGGAGGACAGCATGGCCCGCCACGCCGTCGCTGCCGCCGCTGCCCGGCGCACCCTGGCGGCCCAGCTGAACGCGGTGTTGCAGGCGGGCGCGGCGGGCCGGTTTCCCGCAGCACGCATAGCCCTGATCGACCCCATCGCCGCCCGCCTGGACTCCGGCCCGGCGCTCGCCGCCGAGGATTGGCTGCGCGCCGCCCTGCGCGACGCCCGCCCGGCCGACGCCGCCGCCGGGTCGGCCAGCCTGGGTGCCCACCGGGCGGACATGGCGCTGACGGACGCCACCACCGGGCTGCCCGCCGCCCTCTCCAGTACAGGCCAGCAGAAGGCGCTGCTGCTCGGCACCATCCTCGGCCACGCGGCCCTGATCACCGCCGCCCGCGGCGCCCCCCCGGTGCTGCTGCTGGACGAGCCCGCTGTACACCTCGATGCCGAGCGGCGGCGGGACCTGCTGGACGCGCTCGCGACCGGCACGGGCACCGTGCTGCTGAGCGGCACCGACCCGGACGTGTTCGCCCCCCTGCAAGGCCTGGCCCAAGGCTGGCGGACCGGGGGCAACACGCTGCAGCCCGACCCCGGCTTTCCACTTGCCAGGGGTCGCTAATCTGGCCGTAAGCGCCTATATTCCCCAGTCAAGCAAACCTCCCGGAGTCTCCCGACGGCATGTCTGATCCCGCCGCGCCGCCCCCCGATTCAGCGCCTCATAACGGCAGCTACGACGCCGACTCAATCTCCGTCCTGCGCGGGCTGGATGCGGTGCGCAAGCGCCCGGGCATGTATATCGGCGACACTGATGACGGCTCGGGCCTGCACCACATGGCGTTCGAGATCATCGACAACGCGGTGGACGAGGCGCAGGCCGGCTTCGCCACCATGTGCTCCCTCACCCTGAACGCGGACGGCTCGGTCACCGTGCGGGACGACGGCCGCGGCATCCCAACCGACATCCACCATGAGGAAGGCGTTTCAGCCGCCGAGGTCGTGCTGACCCGGCTGCACGCCGGCGGCAAGTTCAACCAGAACAGCTACAAGGTCTCCGGCGGCCTGCACGGCGTGGGCGCCGCCGTGGTCAACGCGCTGTCCGACTGGATGCACGTCCGCATCTGGCGCAATGGCACCGAACACGTGATCCGCTTCAAGGGCGGCGACGCCGTGGCCCCGCTCGAGGTGGTGGGCCCTAGCACGGAGGTCCACGGCACCGAGGTGACGTTTAAGGCCAGCCCGACCACCTTCACCAAGACCGAGTTCGAATACACCATCCTTGAGAAGCGCATGCGCGAGCTCGCCTTCCTCAACTCCGGCCTGCGCATCCGCCTGTGCGACGAGCGCCACGCCCCCACCCAGGAAACCAACTTCCATTACGAAGGCGGCCTGGTCGAGTTCGTCCGCTACCTTGACCGTTCCAAGACCCCGGTGCTGCCCGAGCCCATCAGCGTCACCACGCTGGAGAGCCAGGTCGGCATCCGCGTGGAGTTCGCGCTCGAGTGGAACGACAGCTTCCACGAGACGATGCTGTGCTTCACCAACAACATCCCTCAGCGCGACGGCGGCAGCCACCTGGCCGGCTTCCGCCAGGCCCTCACCCGCGTGGTCACCAAATACGCGGAGAGCATGGGCAAGAAGGAACTGGCCCTGGTCGGCGAGGACATGCGCGAGGGCATGACGGCCGTGCTCTCGGTCAAGGTCCCGGACCCGAAGTTCAGCAGCCAGACTAAGGACAAGCTGGTCAGCAGCGAGGTGCAGCCGGTCGTGCAGGCCGCCGCCGCCGACGCGATCAGCCACTGGTTCGAGACCCACCCGCGCGAGGCCAAGGCCATTGTGCAAAAGGTCATGGACGCCGCCAGCGCCCGCGAGGCCGCCCGCAAGGCCCGCGAGCTGACCCGGCGCAAGGGCGTGCTCGACGTCAGCACCCTGCCAGGCAAGCTCGCTGACTGCCAGGAACGCGACCCGGCCCACGCCGAGGTGTTCATCGTCGAGGGCGACAGCGCCGGCGGCTCCGCCAAGCAGGGCAGGGACCGCAAGCACCAGGCGATCCTTCCGCTGAAAGGCAAGATCCTGAACGTGGAGCGCGCCAGGTTTGACCGCATGCTCGGCAGCGCCGAGATCGGCACCCTGATCACCGCGCTCGGCACCGGCATCGGCCGCGGCGAGCCGGAGCAGGGCGGCTTCGACATCCGCAAGCTGCGCTACCACCGCATCAACATCATGACCGACG
>CAXSEK010000089.1:0-8753 GCA_964235625.1 uncultured Acetobacteraceae bacterium | reverse complement strand
GACCCGAACCTTCCGACCCGTGGAACACCCCAGACCTGGTGTCCACCGAACCGGCAGCAGCTCACTCGCAGCTCCCCCCTGGCGAGACGATCCGGTGAGGACCGCTGCCTGCACCTTCAGCAGCTCCAGATTTTCACCACCGCGGAGGCGACCCGCCGCCCGTCTGACCCAGCCAGATTGCCCCACCAATCCATGCTCCAACGCTGCGGGAGCCGCAGAGCGTCAGGTGGACAACCTACGCGAACGACGATGCCGCACTCCACTGGGCACTGCCAGGGTGGGTGTCGCGCCCAGGTTGCCGATCTAGAACAACGGCGAGCCGTTCGATTGCCTGCTCCACCCCTTGAGCACCGAACCCAACACGTAGCCGGTCTGTCGGGACCGGACCGAGGGACGAACCCCACAGGCTGGCAGGCAGCACCAGGATACCCACCTTGGCGAGCCAACCTGCGAACGCGTCCGCGCGTCCGATGCCAAGATAGCGCGGACAGGCAAATGCAAGATTGTCTTGTTCCTGCATCTCGAACAACTCGGGATGGGCCTCCAGCACCTGACGCAGCCGGGCAAGGCTGGTGAGCGCGGCGGCCCGATTGAAGCCGATGATGCGGGCCTGCGCCCCGAGCGCAATGTGGGCCAGGGTCTCGCCCTGCACAGCGATACCTCCCGACAGCATCGCCTTGGCCTGTAGGGCCTTCTCCATCAGGCAGGCATCCCGGCACGCAAGCCAACCGATACGCAGCCCCGGGAGGCCAAGCCCCTTCGACACGGAGTCGACGGAGACGCCTTGTTCATAGAGATCAGCGATTCGGAAGCTCCCTCCCGGCTCCCGACCCGTCAGGCCGTAGACCTCATCGTTCACCAGCCACAACCCGTGCCTGCGACACAGACGGACAAGTGCCTCCAGGGTCACGGCATCGATCTCCGCGCCGGTTGGACTGTTCGGGAAATTGGTGAGAAGCAGCCTTGTGTTCGGGCGGATCGCCGCCGCAACCCGGTCCAGGTCGAGCCGCCAGCTGCGATCCTCGAGGGCGATCCCGGTAGCCGCGCAACGCGAGGTCACCGCCCACTCGATCGGCGGATAGACCGGCAGCACGACGATGGCATGATCGTCCGGCTTCAGCAGGGCCTGCATGGCGCACGCCATCGCTTCGTGGGCCCCGGCACAACACAGCACGTCGGCAGCTTGCAGGCCGGCGTGACGCAGCGCGATCGCATCGCGCAGCCAGACGGAACCACGCGGATCCGCGTAGCCGAACGACGGGGTCTCCCAGCGCCTGCGGTCTGCCTCGTTGGCCATGTCGAGCAACGCCGGCAACGTCGGCGGCCTGCATTGCGAGGCTGACAGGTCGTGCTCCGTCGTCCTGCGCTGGCGCTCGAGAACGCGGCCGAAGGCGGGACGCGGTGTCCTCACTCGGTCCCTGCCAGCGCCACGCGCACGAAGGTCGAGATGATCCGGGTGCCGGCGAACAGCGTGCCCTTCAGCGACCCGGCAACCTTGGAAGCTCCGCCGGCGCGCCGACGATAGGGCATCGGCACCTCGAGGACGCGCAGGCCGGCCCGTGCGGCGCGCATCTGCATCTCGATGTTCCAGCCATAGGTCATCTCCTGCAGCCCGAGCCGGGCCAGTGCGTCGCGGTCGATGGCGCGGAAGGCGCACATGTCGCTGTAGCGGACGCCGGTGATGGCGCCGATGCCGAGACCGGCGAGGCGACCGGCAAGCACCTGGTGCCACAGCATTGCCCCGCGCTCACGCTCGCCCCGGGTACGCGAGGCCAGGACGAAATCCTGCGTGCCTGCCAGCACCGGCCCGGCGATACGGGCGACGAGATCGCCGCGATCCGCTCCGTCGCCGTCCAGGAACACCAGCACGCGGCAGGCCGGAGCGGCGGCGGCTGCTCCCATCGCGCAGGCGCGCCCGTAGCCCCGTCCCGCGTCGATGACGCGCGCGCCGGCCGCCTGCGCCGCCTCCTGCGTGCCATCGGTGCTGCCGCCATCGGCGACGACGATGTCGGCCGCGAAGTCGCGTGGAATCTCGCGCACCACGGCGCCGATGGTCGACGCCTCGTTCAGCGTCGGGATGACAACCGCTACAGGCTCCATCGCAGCCCGCAGTTCTTGCACGGTGCCGGCGGCGCGTCCGACAGCAAGGCGGTGCGGAAGCCGCGGTAGGCATCGCTGTTCCAGATCTCGCGCAGGCTGTGCTGCGTCGCGTCGCCCAGTGTGTAGTTGCCGTAGCCGCGCGCCGAGAACGGCGCGATGCAGCAGGGCAGCGCCCGGCCATGGGCGGTGAAGTACATCAGAGACCATGGCCGGCGACAGGTCGCCCAGGGCTGGCCTGAAGCGCCCGGCTCCGCCGCCTGCCGCTTCAGACTGAGGCCGGGCTCGGTCGCGCCCGAGGCGTCCAGCGTCACGCCGAGCGCCGCACCCTCCTCCTGCGCCGCCACGATCGCCGCCTGCTCCTTGGCCTGCACGCTCTCGAACAGCGAGCTGTCCGCGCGTGCCAAGCCATACCCCGCCTCGTCGAACACCAGGCGCTGCAGGTGGATCTCCGTGACGCCCATGCCGCCCGCGAGGCGCACAAAAGCCGGGAGCTGGTCGACGGTCTCCTTGAGCCCGGTCAGCCACAGAGAGACGCGTGGCGTGGTGGCACCGGTCTGTTTCTGGAAGGCGACGAACCTGCCGACGTCACGCACGATGCGGTCGAAGTAGTCGCGGCCGCGCACCCGGAGGTAGGAGGCGCGGTCGGCGGCGTCGAGCGAGACGCGCAACTCGTCAAGGCCGCTGTCGACCAGCGCTTGGAAGCCGGACGGGCGCAGCAGGGTGCCGTTGGTGTTGAACAGCACGTAGGTGCCGCGATCCTTGAGCGTGCGGATCATCCTGGGCAGGTCGGCGACCAGCATCGGCTCGCCGACGCCGTGCAGCACCACGCGGGCGATATCGGGCACCTGGTCGATGATGCGGGTGAACAGCTCCCAGCTCATGTCTGCGGGAGGCTCAAGCTCCTCAAAGGTGCGCGGGCAGGTCTCGCACAGCAGGTTGCAGCGGTTCGTGACTTCCAGGTAGAGGCAGACCGGAGGTGCCTCGGCGACAGCCGCACGGTCTTGGGCGACCTCTTCGAAGTAGCGGCGCGGGTCGGCCAGGCCGGGTACGGCAGCGGGTGCAGGCGCGGATGCGGACATCAGGTCACTCCTTCGGGGACTGCGGCTGCCGGCTGGCTGCGGTGACGCCGGATGGCGGCAAGGCAGAGTACGGCTGCCGGCAGGTAGACGATCGACGGCCAGACGAAGCGCTCGTGAAGCGGGTCGAGATAGAGTGCGACCGGAGCGACCGAGAGCCAGAGCACCGCGGGCATCGGTGCCACGACGCTCGGCAGTGCCAGCCAGGCAAAGTACCAGGGGTAGTGCGGGCTGATCGCGACGGTGGCGCAGGCGGAGAGCAGCGCAGTGTCGCGGCATAGGGCTGCCACCTCTTCGCCGGCCGGCACGGCACGCCGCGCGATCCACAGGCCGAGCACGACGAAGGCAGCGGCAACAGCGAGTTCGTAGAGCCGCACCATCCCTGCGGGCAGCGTCGCCAGGCGCGAGAGCCCGGCGAGCAACCAGAAGCCTGTACCGTCGTCGAGACCTTCCTCGCTGCCGTAGGTCGGCAGGAAGCCAAGCACATGGCTGCCGGCCGACGCATAGAGCGTGTAGAGCCCCGCCACCGTGGCGGCACCCGCCAGAGCCGGTCGCCACAGGCGGCCGCCGCGCAGGAATGCCGGCGCCACGACCAGCGGCAGGAACTTGACCAGGGCTGCGGCCGCCAGCAACGCGCCTGCACGCCCGTCACGGTGGTATGCGCGAAACAGCAGCGCGACCGCCAGCAGGCCGATGGCGATGGCATCGACGTGCCCGTCGCCGGCGAAGGACCACAGCACCAACGGGTTCCAGGCGTAGATGAGCAGGCGCGGCGCCGGCAGCCCGGCCAGGGTCAGCAGCCGCAGCAGACACGACATGGCGACTGCCTCACAACAGAGCATGGCGAGCTTCATGCCTGTCACCCCGCCGCCGAGACGGCCGACCAGCGCGAACAGCAACTGCGCCGCTGGCGGATAGACAGTGCGCGCGTAGGTGGCACGATTGATGTGGGGGAACACGGCGGCATCGCGCAGCCCTTCCAACGCGGGAGCCGCCGGCACGTAGACGTAGGGGTTGATCCCGGCCGCCTGCACCCGGCCGTCCCAGACGTAGCGATAGACGTCGCTCGACAGGAACGGAGGTGCCGGCAGCAGGAGGACGCGCAGCAGCACGGCGACGCCGAGCACGAGCCAGAACGCGTGCGCCGGCAGCGCGCAGCTCAGCACGAGCCGCGTCGCAGTGAGATAGACCACCGTTCCCGCGCCAAGCAGGCCCACGAAGATGCTGGTGCGCAGCGGCGTGCCGACCGAGTCCGCGCCGGGCACATGCAGAGACAGCGCGCCGAGCATCAGGGCGACCAGCAGGCCGCCCAGACCCGCGAGGACCACCAAGCCACGGCTCACGGCGCAAGACTGGCCAGGGCCGGGGCGGCATCCGCCAGCAGGCCCCGCAGGCCGAGGGTCTGGATAACGGCGTCGCTGGCCGGCGCCAATCCACGGGCAGTGTCGTGCATCAGCAGGCGGAGCGAGGCGCTGTCGTCCACGTCGTACCAGCTTTCGAGCTCGACCAGCTCCAGCCCAAGGCTGCGTGCCCGGGCCCGTGTCGCCTCGGCAACGCCGGCAGTGCTCCAGGCGATGTCGGCAAACATCGACGCGTGCGCGGCCTTCAGGCCGAGCAGGTAGTAGCCGCCGTCCGGCGCCGGCCCGAGCACCGCCCGTTCGCCGGGAGCGAGAAGGGTTTCGGCGGCCTGCGCCAGCAGTCGCGCGGGCAGGGTGGGAACGTCCGAGCTCAGCACGCAGGCCGCGGAGTGGCCCCTGGCCAGCATGTCGCGGATGGCGTGAAGCAGGCAGCGGCCGAAACCCTCGACGCCGTCCGGCGCCGGCGAGCTGCCGTCCGCGAGCAGCAGAGAGGTGCCGGGCGCGAGGCAGCGGTCGAGCAGCGCCTCGCTGCCTCGTGGCGCGTAGGCGGCGTAGGCGACGATCGGGGCGAGGCGCGCCGCCGCCGCCAGTGCCTCGGTGGTGTCGCGCAGGAAGGCGGCGCTCAACGCCGCGGCCTGGTCCGGGGTGAGCGGTGGGCATAGCCTGGTCTTGCTGCAGCCGGGCTGTGGCGCCTTGGCCATCACGCCGACGGCGCAGGACCTGGAAACGAAGGTCGACCGCTCCGTCGGCATCTAGATACCGCTGAACCAGTTGTATCCGCGGTCCTCCCAAAACCCGGGCGGCCGGCGGTCCGTCACAAACAGCGTGGTGACGAATTTCGGGTTCTTGAAGCCGAGCTTGGTGGGCATGCGGATCTTGAACGGGTAGCCGAACTCCGGCTGCAGCGTCGCGCCGCGCCGGGTGAGGGCAAGGATGGTCTGCGGGTGCAACGCGGTCGGCATGTCGATGCCGCCATAGTAACCGTCGGCGCACTCGTAGCCGACGTAGCGCGCCGTGGTGTCGGCACCGACGCGCTGGAGGAAGCTCGAGAGCGTCGGGCCGCCCCACTGGCCGACGTAGCTCCAGCCCTCGACGCAGATGTGGCGGGTGATCTGGGAAACCTGTGGCAGGCCGGCGAAGTCCGCCACCCGCCAGGGGCGCTTGTCCCCGATCGCGCCGGCGAGGGACAGGCGGTAGCTGTCGAAGTCGAGACGCGGCACGTCCGTCTTCGCGTAGTATGCGTTGTAGCGGTCCTCAGGGGACAGCGCGTCCGGACCGAACTCGCGGGCCAGCCGGCCCGGGTCAAACAGCGCTTCCTGCACCCTGTCGTTCCAGCGCGATACCGCGGCCAGCGCGTGCTGCACAGCGTCGTCGTCGCTGACGTCGCACCCGGTCAGCATCGTCAGGGCGCCGAGGCTGAGGCTTCGCCCCAACAACCGGCGCCGCTCGAGCACCATCCGGGTGTCGCGCAGGTGCGCCTGACCTGCACGTCCGAAATTCCGATCGTGGGTGTTCCCGACGGGGATGGCGCCGCCAGAGTCAACGGGAGGAGGGGGTCTGCTCACAGCTCATGCTCCTTCGCGGGGTGCGAACCTGTGCGCACCGTCGGTCGCGCCGTAACGTGCGCGGGCATGCTCGCCCGGCCCAGTGTCATCGCCACGAGCGTCTTCGGCACCAGGACCACCAAGGCGACGTGAATCACGAGGAAGCCGACGATCGCGGTCATGAACGTGAAATGGACGACGCGCGCGAAGTCGAAGCCGCCGAACATCCAGGTGAGCCAGCCAAGCTGCACCGGCTTCCAGATCGAGAGGCCGGAGAGCACCATCATCAGGATCGCGAACAGAGCGCCCCAGTAGAACACCTTCTGCACCGCGTTGTAGGTGCCCAGGTGATGGTCCAGCCGAAAGCGCAGCGCCGCGAGGAAATCGCCGGCGAACGCGCGTGGCGACACCGGAAGGAAGTCGCGCCGGAAGTGCCCGGTCAGCACGCCATGCGCCACGTAGACCGCGACGCTCGCCACCAGCAGCCACATGCCGGCGAAGTGCCAGGCAATCGCGTTGGCGGTGCCGCTCTCGCCATGCAGGTCATAGGAGAAATCGGTGTCGCCGCCGATCGTGATCCACAGCGGAAAGCGGAACGGCAGGATCGGCACGTCGTTGTAGATGCGCCAGCCGCTCCCGGTCATGATCAGGATCGCCAGCGCGAACAGCCAGTGCGTCAGCCTGCGGATCGCCGGGTGACGCTGCTCCTCGCGCACCGCGACGTCCGATCCGAATTCAGAATGATCTGCTGCGCTCATGCCACGATCTCCAGTCCACTACGCGCCAGGATGTCGTCTGCGGGGGAGGAGGCGAGGAAGGCCAGGAACCCTGCCGTGTTGCGGCTCATTGCGCGCCGATTGCGGGCCACCGCGTAGCGGATCGGATCATAGTCCGAGTCTGGCACCGCAAGGCGTTCCGGGAATCTCCCGGCCACGGCGTCGGTGGCGAGCACCAAGCCGAGTCGCACATTCCCCTGCTGCAGCAGGTAGACGACACCGCCTGTGTCCACCTCGCCGACGAGGCGGCCGGCCAGAGCCCTGTCGAGTCCGAGGCTCCGCAACAGCGCAGGCGCGTCGAACACCGCGTTGCCGCCCGGGTCGGGCACGCCCAGCATACCGTCCCCCAGCGTAGCCGCGATCCGGTCATCCCCCGTCGACACCGGTCTGGCCTCAGGTAGCGTTCCCGAAAGGGGCCGGCCTGCTGCTCCGGAGCCGGCAAAGGTGATGCGATTGCGCCAGGCACCGGAGGTGGCGAGGTCGACCAGCTGCGCAGCTGCCATCTCCTGTACTACGGGTTCCAGGGTGACGACGAGATCGTTGCGCTCGCCACGCGCGATCTGTGCCGCGATGATCGCGGCAGGCGCGCAGATCAGTCGCACGGCAGCGCCGCTCGTCATCCGGTAGGCCGCGCCAAGATCGTGCAGCACCGGACGCAACGTCGGGTCGCAGAACACGACCACGTCAGGCGAGCGACTCGTGTCAGCCTCCGCTGGAGCCCCAGGGCTCGTGAGCAGCAGCAACCCCAACGTGGCACCAAGAACTTCCCGTCGTCCCGGGCTACGCGTCGGACTGCCGGGTGCGCGGACCTGGGCTACGCGCCCGTCGTCAAAGACCACTGTCATGAAAGGCGACTCCAGGCGCGGCGGTATGTCGTGGGCGAAGTACCAAGACTGCGGCGAAAGGCGTCGGCGAGCTGCACAGTGCTGAGCCCGACGGCCGCGGCCACCGACGCCACCGGAATATCGGTGACCTGCAGCAGCTGCCTTGCCTGTCGTACGCGCAGTTGTTGCAAGTAGGCGTTGGGGCTGCACCCGATGGATTGCCTAAAAGCGCGGAAGAACTGGGCACGGCTCAGTCTTGTCAGCTGCACCAGCTCGCCATCAATGCTGATGTCACGGGCAAGGTTGGCGTGCATGTAGTCCACGACACGCCGCGTCTGCCAGCTGGCAAGGCCACCCTTGGCCAGCGGCGCCGGGTATGCCCGCGCCGAGGACCGCAGGCTGGGACTCAGCGTCGAGCATTGCCGAACCAGGTTGAACGAGATCGCCGTCAGAAGGCTCTCGCGATACAGCTGTCCCGCTTGCGGGCGCTCCATGTCAGAGAGCAGGGCGCTGAAGCAGGTTTCGATCAGGGCGTCACGGTATCCGATCCGGTCGAGGAGCTGCAGATCCCGCGGGTCGCGGTCGAACTCTTCGACCGCAACCTGCCGAAGCAGTCCTAGGCTCAGCGTGAGGTGTGCAAAATCCACTGGGCCCTGCGTGCTCCAACGACCCGGCGTGAGCGCCGGCATCACGGTGACTGAACCCTGTTCGACGTCGTGCACCTCGCGGTTACGTCCGCGCAGGCGCGTCACGCGTTTCGCCCCGCCAAGGTGCATTGCCAACAGGTTTTCCCGCAGCGGCGGCTGGTCGATGTCGGGCGCGATGTCGCGGAACCGGCGCAGCGCGGCGGCGGGGGAGTCCGTCCCGCCTGCAGGCAGGGGCGAGCCGGCAAGACACGCATGCCACTGGTCGGCGATGCCGATCGTGATCTGCTCCGGGCGCGACGATTCGGGCCCGGCAGGTAAAGCCTGGTCTTGTCTCCGACCCACAGAGCCGGGGCTGGACACGGACTTGGGGCCGGCTGGGCGAGGATGGCTGTCGGCGGGTTTGTCGGTCGTCAGGAGTCTCCTGTTGC